>NBLJ01000124.1 GCA_002084545.1 Desulfobacteraceae bacterium 4572_123
GATTTCCTGGTGAATATCCTGACCGTCTGCTCTGAAAGAGGTATTCACCGGGCCATGGATACCACCGGCCATGCGGACACAGAAACCGTTTTGAGCGTGGCCGGACACACGGATCTTTTCCTGTTTGATTTGAAACATATGGACCCTGAAATACACCGGCAATACACCGGTGTCTCCAACAGAAAGATTTTGTCTAATCTTGAAGCACTTGCAGGATACGGCAGTCGGATCGTTATTCGCATTCCCTTGATCCCCACTTTTAACGATGACGTCCGGAACCTGGAACAAACCGGTTTATTTGTCAATCGCCTCCCCGGTGTTCAAAATATCCATCTGCTGCCGTTTCACGATTTTCAAAAAACTAAATATAAAAAATTCAACACATCCTGTAATGCCCGGGATATGGTTCCGCCCACTCGGGAGCAGGTGTCAAACGCCCGTAAAAAACTGGAAGCATTCGGGCTGACGGTCACCATCGGGGGATAAGTGTCATGAATAGCAGAATAGAGCGGCTGCGCCGTGCCAGTTTTGATGCCAAACCGCGTATCTCTATCGAACGTGCTGTGCTGGTAACTGAATTTTATAAAAAAGATCTGGCGGCCGGAACCCTTGATCGTGCCGGCGCCAAAGAGATGCTGAGCTGCTTCTGGATCAAATTCAACAATCACCCGGCTCCGCCCAAGGTGGGCGTCACGGCGCGAGAAAGCGGCACCTATAATGATTTTACCAATATCAATCTCGGGGGGCTGACCCGCGACGGCCGGGATGCCTCAAATGAACTCTCCTATATGATCCTGGAGATCCTGGATGAACTGCACCTGCTGCAGCCCCAGTGCAATGTCCAGATCAGTTGCAAAACACAGGTGCGTATGGGCAAAAGCATCGAGGACGCCAGGGAAGGGGGGTGCAGCGGCTGTATCGAGACCGGGGCCTTCGGCAAGGAGGCCTATATCCTGACCGGTTATCTGAATGTACCCAAAATCCTGGAACTGGCCCTGAACAAAGGAGTTGATCCTCTCAGCGGCAGGCAGGCAGGCCTGCCCGAATCGGACGGCACCTCGCCCTCCCACGGGGCTGACCGCAACGGCCCCACCGCCGTCATAAAGTCGCTGAGCAAGATGGATCAGGTCAAATCCGGCGGAACCCTGCTGAACATGCGGTTTTTACCGGATCTCCTGGCCGCCGAAAAGGACCTGGACAAACTCGCCGGTCTGGTCAGGACCTATTTCAGGCTGAACGGGCATCATATCCAGTTCAATATTGTGGACACGGATATCCTGCGGCGGGCCCAGGCCGCTCCCGATGAATATCGCAATCTGCTTGTCCGCGTGGCCGGCTACAGTGACTATTTCACAGATCTGGACTCCGATCACCAGCAGGAAATCATCGACCGTACAGGTCACGACGGATTTTAAAATAAAGTGTTTATAACTGCTTTGTTGCAGCATTGCTGTTTTCTTTAAGAAATTGCCGCAGGGCGTTGATGCCGATCAGGGGAATTAAGGAAGCAGGAAAATTTATTTGGGGAATCTCCTCAAATTTTTTGATTTTTGCACAGGATAAACCGGCCTGCAGTTTATTACAAATAATCCGGCTGACCTTGATATCAAGTTCAACCAGTCTGTCTAAAATTCGCACGGATTCGGCATGGGCCAGTTTGTCCGGATTCAGCACCAGATGAATCCGGGTCATATCCATGGTTTCAAAACCTTTTTTAAGGTACTGGTAATCCTGCTGCTGTTCGTTGATTTTATTCAGCAGTTTGTCGCGTTCGTATTCTTTTTTAATCAGTTTGATTTTGGTGATCAAATCTCTTTTTTTAATAATCTCACGGCGCAGGTTCAACAGATGGTCCAGCCATATCAAAGAAAGGGACGGCAGACTGAAAAATTTCAGCGACAATGCTGTCGGCGGCATATCGAAAACAAGGAAATCAAAATCGGCATAAACATTGCGGATATGCTTATAGGCGAGAAGTACGGCGTACTCCTCCAGTCCCGGTGAATGCTTGATGACTTTGAAATGACTTTCCAGATTAAATGCGGTCAGGTAGGCATACGCCTTGTTGATCTGCTGCTGAACATCCTTTAAATAGGTTTTAATCCATCGTTCCTGATCGACCTCAATGACAAAAAGATTTGACGTGACCTTGCATGGTTTATCTGAAAACCGCCTTTCAAAAATATCGCACTGGTTATGGGCCGGGTCTAAAGAAACCAGGATAACGCGATACCCTTTTCCCGCAAGAAAGAGGGAATGCAGGGCCGCGGATGTTGATTTTCCGACTCCGCCCTTACCCATAAAAAAAATATTGGTGGCTCTGCTCATGGCTAATCAATACTCAGTGTCGAAAAAAGCTGGGCAATGGGTTCATTGGCCGTATCCACTTTTTCCATCATTAATATCAACTCTTTTTCCATCATCGGCATCAGTTCAAGTGAAATCTGCATGGGCGGCGAAGGCAGGCCGATAAAAACACCCAGCACCAGTATCCCCAGTATATGGTCCAGTTCTTCGAGTTCAACTTCCAGGGTTTCAACCGCCTTGCCCCGGGCAACTTCATCGGAAATCTTCCAGAACGCGGCCACTTTTTTTTTGATGGATTTAAACATGATTTAGAACGTATTGATATGCCCTGGTTTTTTTAATTTCAACTTTTTATTTTGCCCTGAAAATTTTTTTCTCAAAATCAATTCGTTTGTCCGAGGGAAAATAATAATAGGCCGCATAAAGGGCCGCTATAAAAGAACCGCTGAAGTAAAAACCGGGCAATTCAAGAAAATATGCACTCAGGCTTAAATAGGGAGCCACCAGGGCCGCAAATATAAGGTTACGCTCGAATCCGGCCAGTTCAGCAACGTCAATGCTTTTTCTGTCCCGAATCTTGTGAGCAAAAAGCGCTCGCATAAAAATGGGCAGGGCCACTGCGAAAAAAAACGATAAAATAAAAATAAAGACCCCGATTATCAGTGGAGGCCGTATCGGGTCCCATGTTACCAGGTCAAGCGATTTAATCGCATACAGGATAAGAAAACCGGCTGCCGCGGGTATCAGAATAGTAAAATATATTTTTCTTAATCCATGTAGCATAATAATGTCCGGAATAAAATCGCCCGGCTGACTTTTGGGATTCAGCCGGGCGATTCTAACTTTTAATCAAGCTCTTGTCAGATAGTTTACGAAGTGGCATCGCCGGCACCTGTTTCAGGTGGCGAAAACAGCTTGATAATGCCTTCGATGACGATCCAAACTGCCAGAAGCAAAATAATACCGTTTACCACCTGCAAAAGCATGTTATGCTGAGTACCGAATTTAGTCTGATTCATCACAACCGCCCAGATGGTCATAAACGCCATAAAACCGGCCGGGATGCCGGCAACCAGCCATTTTAAACCGCCTTTGGTTTTCAAATAAAGGGCGATAATAAGCAGGGCCAGTCCCGCCAGGGTCTGGTTCACCGCGCCGAACAGGGGCCAGAGTTTGAGGGCGCCCTTGCCGCCGGCACCGGTGGCAAAAGCCAGTATCAGGGCTGAAACAACGGCAATAAAGGTGGCGATATAACGGCCGGTCAAAAAATTTATTTTTAAATCACCAAAAAGTTCAGCAACCACATAGCGCTGAATCCGGGTGGCTGTGTCCAGGGTGGTTCCGGCAAAAGATGCCACAAAAACACCCATAACAGCCAGGGCGATATTTTTAGATAGCCCGATACTGGTTATCATATTGGCCGAGCCGTCCACAAAAGCACTTACCTTGGAACCCAGACCGGCGGCAGCGGCCCAGGAGGAATAATGGGTCGTCCAGGCGGCAACGCCGGTCAGCACTTCCCCGGCCTTGGTGGTATACCCCATACCGATCCCGGCGGATACGGCAATTATTACCAGGGTAGCCAGGGTACCTTCCATCAGCATGGAGCCGTACCCCACAAAAAGAGAATCGGTTTCAAGACGGACCTGTTTGGAAGATGTTCCCGATGACACCAGGGAATGAAAACCGGAGATGGCGCCGCAGGCAATGGTAATAAACAGAAAAGGCCACATGGGCGGTGCCTTGGCCGGATTGACCTGCAGGGCCGGTGCTACAATTTCAAGATGGCCGCCAAAGGCTGATGCAATAACTCCTATAATCAGCAATGCCATGGCCACAACCAATTGATGGGAATTTATAAAATCACGGGGCTGCAGCAACGTGGTGACCGGCAGTGTGGAAGCAATAAATGCATATGTCAGCAAAATAATCGTCCATACGCCGGTAGGCGGGATACCTGCAATCGCCGGCATTTTTATCGGTAGATAGGCACCGATAAAGACGGTAATATACATCACGACAATGGCGATGATGGACCAGGTCATGATGCTTGCCCCTTTTTTGTAAATCATGTAGCCCAATGCAATGGCAATGGGGATTTCCAGCCAGACAGGCAGCACCGTGGCCGGATACATGGCGAAAATTACGGCAATTACCAGCCCGAAAATGGCGATAACGATCCACAATTCCAGGAAAACAATTAAAAAAAAGAAAAATTTGGTGCGGTTATTGATGTATTTGGCTGTGTATTCGGAAATTGATTTGCCCTGATTACGCATGGAAATAATCAAAGCGCCGAAATCATGCACCGCTCCCATGACGACGCTGCCGACAAAAACCCATAAAAGCGCCGGCACCCATCCCCAGATAATGGCGATGGCCGGGCCGACGATGGGGCCTGTTCCGGCGATGGAGGTAAAATGATGCCCGAAAATAACCTCTTTTTTGGTCGGCACATAGTCGATGCCGTCTTCAAGTTTCACTGCCGGGGTCACGGCACTGTCCGACAGTTTAAAAATTTTGTTGCCGATATACTGCCCGTACCACTTGTACATGATAATGTAGCCTGCAAAGGCAAGAAGCATAATTAATAAAGCACTCATATAATCTCCTCCTTGTTTGGGTTGAAATTAACTTATCAAAACGCAGGACTGGTTTTTAAAAGCGCCATAATGGTTTAAAACACTTTTTAGAAAAAAATACAATTCACATTTTGAGGAAATTGTAAATATATTACGTCATATCATAAAAAATCGATTAATTCTATAAATAGTAGCCATCGATTTGTCAATGATGGATTGATAATAATAAAAATTTCCTTGACAGCTAACGAGCCCATGTGCGCGCGTGATTTTATAACCGCTTTGAGCGGCTCACATTTTAAGCCGCCGCATTTGATGATCTGTTTAAAAAACAACCTGCATTTCTTAAACTTGTGATTATGAATTGACGTTTACCCGAAATATTGGTAAGTGAAAAAAATATTTTTGATACATAAATTTTAATATTTTTACGACAGGTGATACTTATGAGTCATTTTGTGGAACCGACCGCCCAGGAGTACGAAGGCTGGAACGAATTTTACAGCAAACCCATTTCCGATAAGCTGCCTGCCCTGATACGGGACGAGCGTATTTTTGATGTCATCTTTGCCCAGCAGTTCGACCGCGATTTTCTGGATTTGATGTGTCGGCTGGCAAATATGATCCGAATCATGGCCAAAACCAGAACCGGGTCGCTGAAACTGAAACGCCTGTTGGCCCATAAGCGGGCTATGCTTTATTTTGTGCAGCCGTCAACCCGAACATTCCTGTCTTTTTTAAACGCATGTCAGATTCTCGGTATCAACGTCTCCGAAATCCGTGCAACTTCTACCAGTTCAGAGGTTAAGGGAGAATCGCAGGAAGATACAATACGAACATTTGCAAGCTATGAGGACATGATTATTGTGCGGCATTCGGAGGCCGGATTTGCAGAAAAAATGTCCTGGCTGCTCAACCAGACCGATCACCCCGTCCCGGTTATCAACGGTGGTTCGGGTCCGGATCAACATCCTACCCAGGCCCTGCTCGATATCTACACGCTGGAAAGATCTTTTGAGGCCATCGGCGGCCTGGACGGCAAGAAAATTGCCATGGTTGGGGATCTCAAGCGTGGGCGAACGGTACGTTCCCTCAGTTACCTGATGAAAAATTATAAGGATGTGACCTTATATTTCGTCTCTCCGGATGTGTTTCGGATGCGGAACGACATTAAAGAATTTCTGGACAAACACGCTATTCCGTTTCATGAGACCGACGATTTTGAAAGCGTGATGCCTCTGGTCGATGCCATCTATATGACCCGTATCCAGAGTGAATATCCTGGAGGACCCGAAACCGGGACCGAGACATATCCGCGGTTTCACCTGAGAAATGATCATCTGTCCGTTATTAATCCCCACTGCGTGATCATGCACCCGCTGCCAAGACGATATGAAATCGAAGTAGCGGTAGATAAAGACCCCCGGGCAGCCTACTGGCGCCAGGAACGGAACGGCATGTGGCTCAGGGCGGCGCTGATCGCATATGTTTTTAAGGTAGAGGATGTGATAGCAAAAGAGTTCTCATAATCCGCTGAAAAACAGGGGTTTTTAAAAAGTGTAAACTTGTGAATGAAGGATGCTGAAAATTTTATATAAAGAAAGGATACCATTATGGCATTCAATTTGAGAAATCGACATTTTTTAAAACTGCTGGATTTCTCGCCTCAGGAAATCAAATTTCTTCTGGATCTGTCCCGGGACCTGAAAAAGGCAAAATACGCAGGTATCGAGCAACCGAGACTGACAGGTAAAAATATCGCATTAATATTTGAAAAAGCATCTACCCGGACCCGATGCGCGTTTGAAATTGCAGCCCATGATCAGGGGGCGCACGTGACCTATCTCGGACCGACAGGTTCCCAGATGGGTAAAAAGGAATCCATGAAAGACACAGCCCGTGTGCTGGGTCATATGTACGACGGTATCGAATACCGCGGTTTTGGCCAGAATATCGTTGAAGAGCTGGCCAGGTATGCGAACGTTCCGGTATGGAACGGCCTGACCAACGAATACCACCCGACCCAGGTTCTCGCGGACTTCCTGACCATGATGGAATACAGTGATAAACCGCTAAGCAGTATAAAATTTGCTTACATGGGCGATGCCCGAAATAACATGGGCAACTCCCTGCTGGTCGGCGCAGCTAAAATGGGCATGGATTTTCGCTCGGTAGCCCCGAAAGCGGTTCAGCCTGCCGATGAATTATTAAAACAGGCCCGTAAGGTCGCCAGGGAAACCGGTGCAAGTATCACCGTGACCGATGATCTGGAAGCAGGCGTAAAAGGCTGTGATTTCCTTTACTCCGACGTATGGGTATCCATGGGCGAGCCGGATGAGGTCTGGAAAGAACGAATCGATCTGCTCAAACCATACCAGATCAATCAGCGCGCAATGGATTTAACCGGAAACGCCAATGTAAAATATATGCATTGTCTGCCGGCATTTCACAACCGTGAAACTGCTGTCGGTGAAGAAATTTTCCAGAAATTCGGAATGGACGGCATGGAAGTGACCGAAGAAGTATTTGAATCTCCGGCATCCATCGTCTTTACCGAAGCGGAAAACAGAATTCACACCATTAAAGGTGTTATGGTTGCGACCCTTGGAAGCTGATAACGCATTATTATTTTATCGCTACCGGCTTTATGTGTCGGTTCAAAATTTTGCTTCTTTGTAATATGTTGAACTCGTTCAATTTATATCCTTATTAAGGTATATATTCGATATGATTTTGAATACCATGAGCGTTGAAGGCAGCCGGGTTCTGATGGTAGGAGACAAACTGTCGACCGATATCGTCGGGGCCGGAAACGCCGGTTTGACGTCGGTGCTGGTCAAAACCGGTGAATTCAGGGAATCAGATCTGGATAATGAAATTAAACCGGATTTCATTTTTGACCATGTGGGGCAATTGCGCAGGCTGTTTGAATGATTCCCGATATTTGATCCATCTCTTCTATTTCTACTTCTATTATCTCGACAACTCTGCCGGAACTGCTTCTGCTTAAATTTTCCAGAATCCAACCGCTTTTTATTTTGATGCATAAAAACAGGAGTTTGCATACAGATTCATAAAGGAGAAAAAACTTTCCTTGACAACTCTCGTGCACGAATGGTTTAACAGTTTAACATTTCGATTGTTTGACAAAACAGATTCCTCAATCAGAAGAGAGGCTGAATCAATGGATTAAAAAGAATATATCCAATTGAAAGATCAACTCGGTGCCCATAATTACAAGCCGCTGGATGTGGTTTCAGCCCGCGGCAAAGGGGTGTGGGATGTTGACGATAATAAGTATCTGGATATCGGGGTTGTGCTGCCGGTCATGGCGGAGCTTCTTTCGAAACGGTTGGATTTGTTCCATCAATAACCTGGAAGCGGCTGTCACGGGAAATGCCGGGCCAAAATTTGAGATAAATAATGAGAACTCAAAAAAGAGTGCGAAATGATGCATCGGGGCAGCCGGGCAATCATCCATTATTTACGATAAGGAACCGATTTTATGAACTTTGTGTTTGAAAAAACAAAACCCGTCAGAATTTTCCAAAACGTGGTTGATCAGATTCAGGCCGCAATCATTGACGGACATTTGCAGCCGGGTGATACCCTGCCGGCTGAAATGAAATTAAAGGACATGTTTGAAACCAGCCGCGGAACCATCCGCGAGGCCTTGCGGGTTCTGGAACAGAAAGGTCTTGTGAATATCAAGACAGGTGTCGGCGGAGGGGCTGTTGTGAAAGCCGCCGATACCCGCGCCATTGCAGAAGGCCTTGATCTTCTAATTCAATGCCGCAAAGTATCATCCGAGCATGTTTGTGAATTTCGAGAAGAAGTGGAAGGCATGGTAGCGTCCCTTGCCGCTGAAAGAGCAACAAAAAACGATATCAAACAGTTACGGAAACTTATTGAAAAGGCCGCGCAATTTTTTAATAATGCCGATAGTGACTGGCAAGAATTTATTAAAATCGATGTCTTATTGCATATCGCCATCGCTGAAATTGCAAAAAATCCTGTCTTTTCAGCAGTATTGCATATGGTTCATGAAAATATTTCAGGATTTTATGACCGGTTTGCACTCAAAAGAGAAAAGCTTTTGAGAGAAAACTACAAAGACCTTTGCGAAATTGTTCAGGCCATTGAGCGCGGGGAGGCCGGTCAGGCTAAATCCCTTGCCCGGGAACATGTGCGTAAGTTTCATTGTACTATGCAAAACAGCACATCCTGATCACCAGCCGGATCACCGGGCTGTTTGCCGGCCGTGGATATAATATCGAAACCATTTGCGGCGCCCCCACGGCCAACCCGGAGATGTCACGCATCACCATTACCACTCGAACCCCCCCGGAAAAGCTCGAACAGATTATAAAACAACTGCGGCGCCTGATCAATGTGATTAAGGTGCGTGACATGACCGGTGAAAAGGCCGTGAAACGTGAAATGGCCATTATCTGTATTCAGGCAATTCCGGAAAATCGTCAGGAGATTGCAAGAATTATTGAGACATTCCGGGCACGTATCGTTGATACGGGATCAACTCACTATATCATTGAAGTTTCGGGACGTCAGGAAAAAATAGAAGCCATGATGCGTCTGCTGGAGCCCATGGGAATTAAAAAGCTGGCAAGATCGGGAATTCTAGCTCTGTATCGGGAAGCGGAATAAAAAATGCCGCTTCGGAATGGAAACTATCTTTTCATTTGCTCCATATAAGCCATACAAAGGACGGAAGAATGAAAACACTGGGAATATGCCTCGGGGCATCTACTGTTTCGATTGTTCAAATGGAAAAGCCCGGAGGAGGAAAAGGCTTACCCCGCATTATTGATACCGCCTTTCTGCCCCACGATGGAAACCCACGACAAACACTGGTAACTGCTTTCAAAAACCTTGACCTTGCGTCATTTGACCGAATCGGCGCCACCGGACGAAAATTCCGCAAGTTTATCAATCTCTCCTCCATTCCGGAACCTGAAGCAGTCGAGTACGCATACCCGTTCACCAAACCTGTTGGTATCGACTGCCCGGCCATTATCTCAGCCGGCGGGGAAACCTTTATGGTTTATGTTCTGGATCACTCCGGACAAATCAATAATGTTCTGACCGGCAACAAATGTGCCTCGGGTACCGGGGAATTTTTCATCCAGCAACTGCGCCGGATGGAGGTATCACTCGAAGAGGCGACCCAGTGGGCCGCCGTGGAAACCCCCTATCACGTTTCGGGCCGATGTTCCGTTTTCTGCAAATCAGACTGCACCCATGCCACCAACAAAGGGGTTCTAAAATCAGAAGTGACCGCCGGTCTCTGCAAAATGATGGCCGAAAAGATATTGGAACTTCTTAAAAAAATCCCGCTGAAAAATATTATGCTCACCGGCGGGACCGCTCTCAATAAAATGATGACCACATACCTGCAAAAAGAGATATCCAACCTGGTCATACCGGCACAGGCACCCTGTTTTGAAGCATTAGGCGCCGCGCTCTGGGCATTTGAGCATGAAACCCGGCCTTTTCCCGGAATCGATAAGCTCTTCAAGGCCGGGGTCATCTCTTTTGCCGCGCTCCCACCACTTACCGATGCCGATGATCTGGTGACCTTCAAAAGCATGGAAAACGGAACCATACAACCCGGCGATATCTGCATACTGGGGCTGGACGTCGGTTCCACCACAACCAAGGCAATTTTACTGCGCACCCATGACAATGCCCTGCTGGCCTCCATTTACCTGCGCACCAGCGGCGACCCGGTGGGCGCTTCCCGAAAATGCTATGCAGCCATTCTCGACCAGGTCAAATCCCGGGTAGATCCCATGGGAATTGCCGTCATCGGGCTGGGCGTCTGCGGGTCAGGCAGGCAGATCGCAGGGCTGCATGCCCTGACCAATGGCATTATCAATGAAATTATTGCCCATGCCGCTGCAGCCGTATTTTTTGACCCCGGCGTCGATACCCTTTTCGAGATCGGCGGTCAGGATGCCAAATACACCTATATTACCACTGGGGTCCCTGCCGACTATGCCATGAACGAAGCCTGCTCGGCCGGCACCGGTTCCTTTCTCGAAGAATCTGCCCTTGAAACCCTGGGGATAGAGATGACCGATATCGCGGATATTGCCCTGCAGGCCGGGCATCCACCCAATTTTAACGATCAATGTGCGGCATTCATTGCCTCGGATATCAAAAATGCGATTCATGAAGGCGTAAACCAGGAGGATATTGTGGCAGGGCTGGTGTATTCCATCTGTATGAATTACACCAATCGGGTCAAGGGCAACCGTCCGGTGGGGGAAAAGGTATTTATGCAGGGTGGTGTATGCTATAATGCCGCCGTCCCCCTCGCCATGGCCACCCTTGTCGGCAAACCGATCATAGTACCACCCGAACCGGGACTGATGGGTGCCTTCGGGGTTGCCCTGGAGGTCAAAAAGAGAATCAAAGCCGGCCTGATGGTCGAAACTAACTTTAATCTTCAGTCTCTGGCCGACCGGGAAGTCATTTATAAATCGTCTTTTACCTGCAAAGGCGGCAAAGAAAAATGCGACCGGCGCTGTAAAATCAACCTGATCGAAATCGAAGGCCATCAATATCCATTCGGGGGCGCCTGTAACCGGTACTATAATCTGCGGCATAAGGTAAAGCATAATATCAAAAATCTGGATCTGGTTCGCCTGCGGCAGCACCTTGTCTTTGAAAAATACGGAATACGGCCTTCCCACAGGGCCACCGGAAAATACAAGAAAACAGTAGGCATCAACCGAAGCTTTATGGTAAATACCTACTACCCGCTCTATTCCACTTTTTTCGATGAACTCGGTTTTGAGATTATTTTGCCGGACACGCCATCCCAGAAAGGCATCGACCGGCGCAATGCCGCATTCTGCTATCCATCCGAGCTGGCGCATGGTTTTTTTTATACCTTACTGCAGAGCGAACCAGCCCCTGATTTTATTTTTCTGCCGCATTTCAAGTCCGTCCCCACCCGGATTCAAGGGACCAGTTCACAGGTATGCCCTTTTGTTCAGGGGGAGACCTATCTCCTCCAGATCACCTTTGGTAAAGAAATTGAACTTCTGAAAACCAGGGGGACCAGGATTCTTGCGCCTCTGCTGGATCTTACCTTGGGATTGAACGCAGCAAAGCCTGCCTTTTTAAAAATTGCCCGACAGATGGGAATAGGGTCCGGACCGGCCCTGCAGGCCTTTAAAAAAGCCGTCAAAAAACAAATAGACTGCATGGCGGAAATGAAACAGATCGGCAAAAAAGCAATAACCGAGCTTGAGGCCCATCCGGACAGGACGGCCGTGGTCATTTTTGGCCGCCCCTATAACGGATTTGTAGAAGAAGCCCACATGGGTATTCCGCACAAACTGGCTTCACGGGGCATCCTGGTCCTGCCGTTTGATTTCCTGAATTTTGATAATGAAAAAACACGACCGCACATGTACTGGGGCATGGGCCAGATGATCCTGCAGGCCGCTGAAAAGGTGAAGAAGCACCCCCAGCTTGTCGGCACTTACATCACCAATTTTTCCTGTGGACCGGATTCTTTCATCATCGGGTATTTCAGAACCTGCATGGAACGTAAACCCTCCTTGACCCTTGAACTGGACAGCCATACCGCCGATGCCGGTATAGACACCCGCATAGAGGCGTTTCTGGACATTGTCGCCGCATTTAGGCAACTCAGACCTGAAAAACGGCCCAGCCGGCGTATCACAGGTTTCAAGCCCGCCAGGACTGAAATTCATAACGGGCAGGCGATGGTCATCACCTCTTCCGGGAAACGCATTTTAATGACCGACCCCCGGGTCACGCTCCTTTTGCCCTCCATGGGTAAAATCGCATCCGAATCCCTGGTGGCGGTATTGCGCGGGCTGGGCTTTAATGCCAAACCACACCCCCCGGCCGACGAAGCGATCCTGAAACTCGGACGCGGAAATACATCCTGCAAAGAATGCCTGCCCCTCATACTGACAACCGGCACGTTGCTCAATTATATCCGCAATGGAAAACGTGACGACGAGGTCGTGATCTATTTTATGCCCACGGGATCAGGCCCCTGCCGCTTTGGCCAGTATCAAATCTTCATGGAAGATCTGATCCGGCGCCTCGAACTGTCTGATGTGGCCCTTTTTTCACTGACATCTGAGAACAGTTATTCCGGTTTCGGTAAAAAATTTGAGCAAAAAGGGTGGTGGGCCGTAATTGTGTCGGATGTGATGGAAGATATCCGCAGCATGCTGCTGGCCAATGCCGTTCACAAGGAATCCGCACAGGAAACCTTTCAGGTTGAATGGCAGCGCATCCAAAGTGCCCTGCAAAACGGTGGTTTTTCAAACTTTGAAAAACAGGTCCAACTAGCTGCCGGACATCTGGGCGACATCGCCCTGAAACGTCCGGCGGATGAAATTCCCACGATTGCCCTTACCGGTGAAATATTTGTCAGGCGAGATTCACTGTCACGCCGATATCTCACAACCATGCTGGCTAAGCGCGGTTTTGCCGTTATCTGTTCTCCCGTCGCCGAATGGATACATTACTGCGATTTTCTCATGGACCACGGCATTGTAGACAACTCTCTTACCGGGATCGATAAATTTAAATTCATTTTACGAAAAAAATTCATGGATCGATATGAAAAACGCATCAAATCAGCCCTGGCCCAATCTGGCCTGACCCATGCCGCACCGGTGGACATCAATGAGGTGATTCACCATGCAACTCCGTTTATCTCCCCTGATCTGGCGGGTGAAGCCATTCTGACGGTAGGCAGCTCCCTTGCCGAGATAGCATCCAGAGTCTGCGGCGTAATCGCCATCGGTCCCTTTGGCTGCATGCCAAACCGCCTTTCAGAAGCCCTGTTGAGCGAGCTTATGACCGGTGCGGAAAAACTCGCCGCGGATCCGGAAGATACAAGGATGAAAGATGTTTTACTGGATATGGAAGATCTCCCGTTTCTGGCCATTGAAAGCGATGGCTCCCCTTTTCCCCAGCTAATCAATGCCAAGCTGGAGGCATTCTGCCTTCGAGCGCAACGGCTGCACAAACGGATGCATGCCCGACAGCACCAGTGCCCATGACGACGCAGTTTTACACAAAACAACAACCTGTAAATTACAAGAAAGGTCACATACCTGAAATGAAAATCGAAAAAGTTAAATTTCTTTATTCAATTCCCTGGAATATTTTTCTTATTATGACGGGAGCCATCGTAATAAGTATCGGAATTAAGGCCATTGCTATTCCTCACGGTTTTATTACCGGCGGGCTAACCGGGCTCAGCCTGCTATTGTACTATTTTTTGAATTTTCTTTCGCCTGGTTTCTGGTATCTTATCATCAATATTCCGATTTTTATTGCCGGATGGCTGTTTGTGAGCAGACGTTTTCTTCTTTACAGTATTGTGGGAATGATTTCGCTCTCCACGGCCATTGATTTGATATCCTTTACGATTCCGGTTCAAGATTCCATACTGGCGGTGCTTGCCGGCGGAACGATCATTGGGGCCGGGGCCGGCATTATCCTGCATTCCCTCGGTTCCGCGGGAGGAACCGATATCATCGCCATCATTCTCAACAAGAAATTCGGCGTCCGCATCGGAGCCTTTTCCTTCACATTCAACCTGGCGCTTTTCGGATTCAGCTTCGGCGTATTGGAAATCGATATGGTATTATACTCCCTGGCCCTCAGTTTTGTTACTGCCATGGTACTGGATTATTTTCTGGGAATTTTTAATCAGCGTAAAATGGTAATGATTGTTTCTGAAAAATCGAATTTGATTGCCGCCGACGTGACGCGGAAATTGAATCGCGGTGCAACGCTTTTAGATGGAAAAGGCGCGTTTACCGGCAAGCGGAAACAGGTGATTATGACGGTGGTGAACAACTATCAGCTAAAACGCCTGGAAGAAACCGTCTTTACGATAGACCCGGACGCCTTTATGGTAACCGAGAATACATTCAATGTTCTTGGCAAGGGGTTTTCAAGACGCAAGATTTATTAGGAGAAATTGAAAAAAATCAGGGACGGAGAAATCAATCCCCGTCCCTTGTAATTACAGAACGTTATTTGAATTGCAATGCTATTTGGAGATTGTTTTCTCCAGTGCCGCAAGCCTTTCGTTGATCGTGTCTAAAACTCTTTTCAGATCATCTGCTTCAGCCTTTACATCGGCGGTTTCGTTTCCCGCGGCGCCATAATAAGGCGCTGCCTGCGGCGGGTAATATCCGCGGCCATAGCCGGCACCATAGCCCCGCCCGAAACCCCGTCCATTCCCTCGGCCGTAACCACGGCCATAGCCGGCGCCTCCGGGGAAGCCGGCATTGGCTGCGGCAGCACGTGTGGCCGGATTGCAATAACCTCTGGCGCCCCCTGTCATGGGACCGGCGCCCCGGGGTCCTGTTCTATCAAATCCAGGCATAATCAATCCCTCCTTTTATCCGTTTATAAAAATTATCTCCGGCCTTGACCTCGGCCCTGGCCCTGACCTCGACCTTGTCCTTGACCTCGGCCCTGGCCCTGCCCTCGACCTTGACCTTGTCCTCGGCCCTGACCCTGACCCTGGCCGCGTCCGGAATTTCCCGTTGTGCCGTCAGGTCGACAGCCACCCTGACCTCTTCCTGTTCCAGGTCCCTGACCATCCGGGCCTGTTCCATCTCCTCTAGGCATTTTGCCCTCCTTATGTTGTTCGTTCGTTTCAGGGCATTCACCGGCCCCCTCTTCTGCGGCGCCTGCATCTGCCCTGCCCTCTTAATTCATACATCCCACCGCCGATTCTTAACGTCTTGCCTGTTACCAGGGCCGTGGCAATGGTTTGCCGGGCCTCGGCCAATACCCGCCCATAGGTTTGACGGGAAATTTCCATGCGCCCGGCAGCGGATTCCTGATCCAGACCCTCAAAATCACTCAATCTGACGGCTTCCATGCCCTCTATTGAAATCGTCATTTCACCGGTAATGGGAATTCCATCGGGCACAAAAGCGCTCATCACCGGGTATCCGGATACAAATCTTGTTTTCTTGGGTCTGGGCACTGAAAAACCTCCTGTTTTAGTCATTTGACTATAACATAAGCGCGGATTTACATGCTGTCAAGAATTTTTTTGGTCATACGACCATTATTATTGGCGCGGATACCGCGGATTCTCGGAAACCACGGCATGACTGGATCTGAAGGGATTGATATCAATGCCCCCGCGACGGGTAAAGCAGGCTTGGACAAAAAGTTTTTCAGGGGTGCAGCGTCTTGTTATATCAACAAAAATCTGCTCGACACAATTCTCGTGAAATCCGGTATGTTCCCGGAAAGAAACTATATACCGCAGCAGCCCGGCATGATCGATCTGACGGCCTGTATAATCGATGACAATCGTGGCCCAGTCCGGTTGACCGGTGACAGGGCAGTTGGTTCTCAGCAGATTTGAAAACAGTCTTTCGCTGCCCCTTTGCCCGCCTGAAAACAGAAAATCGGGGCAGAGATTATATTGATCGATCGTAACATCCTGATCATCCAGGCAGGTCCCACCGGGTTCTGTCAGCTTTGACAGAAAAAAGCGCGGCGGCAGGATAATCGATACGGCAACATTTCCCATGGCAACCCTGCAAAGATCGGTTTTCATGGCAGCCGCCACATCTCGTGATGAATCAAAACAGGTCTGATTAAACGAGTTTAAATACAGCTTCAAGGATTTTGATTCGATGATATTGATGCTGGTTATGGGAAAATAGATCCCGGCCATGGCCACGCGGGGTTTACCTTTTTGATTCAGCCATGAAATTTCATAGGCATTCCAGAGGTCGGCCCCGTAAAAGGGGAGTTTCTTCCCGATACCCAGATTGCTCCGGGCACCTGCCCGCGGAACTGCAAATAGCTGTCCCGGGTCATAGCTCCGGCTGTGGCTTATTTTTTTTCCTAAGGGGATATCCCGGCTGATGGTGTTATTCATTGCGTATACCTTGTCACATCCAGCCCCTCGTCATATCGCAGGGCATATTTCCGCTCCAGGCATGCCCCGCAGGTTCCGCAGTGGACGGAGCCGCCCTTGTAACAGGTCCAGGTCATGGCAAAATCAACGCCGAGACGGCGGCCCAAGTCGCCGATATCCCGCTTGTCAATCCGTTCAAAGGGAAAAGAGAGGCTGACCTTGCCGTCGGTTCCAAGATCAACAGTTTTTGAAAGAGCCCTGTTAAATTCCGGCCGGCAGTCAGGATAGATAAAATGATCTCCGGCATGGGAGCCCAGCAAAACCTCTTTTGCGCCCGCGGATTCGGCATACCCGGCTGCAATGGAGATTAAAATACCATTGCGAAAAGGAACTACCGTGCTTTGCATGTTTGACTGTTCATAGTCCCCGTCGGGTATCTCGCCGCCGGACTGCAGCAGGCTGGAGACAACAATCGAATCTATCATATATTATATTCCTTTTCGCCGGTCAAAAGCCAGAACATGAAGACGGGGTGCAAAGTTGAATTTTTTCCGCACGCAATAATCCCATACACGGGCATACAACTTCAACTGATCAGAGCGCCTTGCCCCAAGCGGCATGATCCATATCTTTTGACGTGGAATTTCATATTTTTCAATAAAGCCTTCCAGCAGCCTGAAATCATCTGCCGCCACAAATTTAAAAATATCGGCCACATGGATATTGCCTTCAACAAACCGCCATGCTCCCTTGAGAAATTTAGGCGAACAAACCTTGTATCCCCGGCAGTTCAAAGGAATCGCAAGTTTACCGCTGGTTTCGTACTGAATCTTACATCCGGCGGCAATCAATCGCTCTTCCAGTTCCCGCAGCCCGGAATCCCATTGCAGAAACGGTTCGCCCCCGGTTATAACCACAAAATTATTTTTAAAATCCAGAACCCGGTCCACGACTTCCCCGATATCGAGAGTTTCACCCCTGTTACGGGCGTAAACAGTATCACACCACGGGCAAAACGGCGGAACACAGCGACTCAGCCTCACAAACACTGCCGGCCGCCCCATGAAAGGCCCCTCTCCCTGCAGGGATGAAAATATTTCTGTAATCTCAAGCATCGCTGATCATTGTTGCCCATGACGTCGGTGTTTCAAACAGTGTCACTGCCTTTAGCCGAATATCCATTGGCGCCAGGGATCTTTCCAGAACACCAAAAATATGACAGACCATGTTTTCGGCCGTGGCAGGCATATCCGCATATTCTTCCAGATCGTTTAAAAACGTTTGATCATAGCGGCTTACAATTTTATTCGTAACTATTTTTTTGAGATCCGCAAAGTGAATAATCATACCGGCGGCATCGATTGCACCGGCGACACTGACGCGAAGAC
>NBLJ01000022.1 GCA_002084545.1 Desulfobacteraceae bacterium 4572_123
TTTTTTTTATTTTTAATCTTTTGGCTTGCAGCTTATTTGACCCATCAGGCTGTCCAGTCAATGGGGTCCACCGCCGTAGGGCTCACGTAAACATTTTAAAGGAGGATACCCTCATGAAGATCGTGACATATTTAGACGGGAAAAACCGACAGATAGCCGGTGCATTCTATCGAAATTGTACTCGCATTGTCGATCTGGCCGCTGGATACAGTGTGATGCACGGAAGTATCTATTCAGGTTTTGACAGTGTCCAGCAGATGATTGAGGGTGGCGCCGAAGCTCTTGAAGCCGCTGTCGAAACCCTGGCATATGTTTCTCAAAATGAGCCCGAAGGCGCCTGGGTAAGGAGGGAAGATGTAAAATTACTGGCCCCTGTACCGGTTCCGGTCCAGATGAGGGATTTTTTATGTTTCGAGGAGCACCTGATCAATTCCCTTAAAATCAGCCAAATGATCACCGGCACGTCAGATGAAGAAATTGCCGGTAGTCCGGCTGGAATGATGCTGGCCGTCATGAAGGAAAGGCCGATTTACTATAAATGCAACCGTTTTGGTGTAATTGGAACAGGCGAGGATATCGTGTGGCCGGATTATGCTTCGATGATGGACTATGAACTCGAGTTCGCCGCGGTGATCGGCCGAAAAGCCAAAGATGTGCCACGGGAGGAGGCTCTTGATTATATTTTCGGCTATACTATTTTTAATGATGTCAGCGGACGCGATTATCAGATGACGGAGATGCCGGGCCTGCTCGGGCCGGCTAAATCCAAGGACTTTGATACTGGAACGATTCTCGGACCATGTATTGTCACCGCCGATGAAATAGACCCTTATGACCTGGACATGATTGCAAGGATAAACGGAAAAGAGGTTTCACGGGGTAATTCAGGCAGCATGTACCATAAATTCGAAGACTGCATCGAACACGTCACACGCTGTGAAACCCTTTATCCCGGCGAAATTATTGCATCCGGCACTGTGGGCGGCGGCTCCGGTTTTGAAAGCTTTTCCCTGCTGTCGGTCAATGACGAAATCGAACTTGAAGTCAAAGGCATCGGTAAAATAAAGAATCGTATTGTGGCGGGGCCGGTTCGGGGAAAAACGAAAGTAGTTCGACAGAATCCGGAAATAAGGGGCCGCTGGAGCGATTTAGGGTTGAAGAAATGGCCCTACGAAAAAGGGCTGCACTCTCTGAGCAATGGGGTTTATGCCTGGCTTGAACCCGATGGTTCATGGGGGTTCAGCAATGCCGGGCTGATTGTCGATGGAGACAGGTCGTTGCTGGTGGATACCCTGTTTGATCTTTCTTTTACACGGAAAATGCTTGATGCCGTGAAGGCGGCAGAACCAAATGCCGCTGCCTGCATCGATATTCTGGTAAATACCCACGGCGACGGTGATCACTGGTTTGGAAACGAATTGGCCGGTGCTGCTGAAATTATGGCAACCTCTGCTGCAATTGAAGATATGAAAAAAGTTCCTCCCGGTTATCTTGCCCTGAACATGTCGATTGCCGGCAACGCTCCGACGCCTCTGGGGCGGATGCTGAGCCGGATTTTTGCTTCCTATTGTTTCGATGGAATCACCCCCACCTACCCCAATAAAATAGTCGACCGGAAAACCCCCCTGATGCTGGGATCGAAAAGGGTGGAGCTTATTCCGGCAGGACCGGCGCATACCCACGGCGATATGATGGTTTATATCCCTGATGACCGGATTCTCTTTACCGGCGATATTATCTTTGCAGGTGTAACACCGGTAATTCATTCGGGACCTTTTTCCAACTATATCAAGGTATGCCGGACAATCCTTGAGATGGATGTGGATGTCATCGTTCCCGGGCATGGGCCTATTACCGACAAGGAAGCGGTCAAAAGTATGATCGAATACCTTGAGTATGTACAATTCGAGTCCGGAAAGCGGTACGATGCCGGAATGAGCACCATCAAAGCCGCCGGAGATATCGACCTGAAGGAGTTCCTGGGATGGCATTGCCCCGAACGCCTGATTCTGAATGTTATTGCAGCATACCAGGAACTGACCGGCGCTGAAAAAAACTCCATCGAACGATTTTTTTTAATGGCCGA
Organism: Desulfobacteraceae bacterium 4572_123; assembly: GCA_002084545.1. Lineage (GTDB taxonomy): Bacteria > Desulfobacterota > Desulfobacteria > Desulfobacterales > 4572-123 > 4572-123. The sequence continues at coordinate 2,087 of NBLJ01000022.1, forward strand.
ATTGGGAGATTTTTAAAGAAAAGGAGGTGTTAAATGAAAAACCTGTCATACGATCTTGAAGATAAGGTGGTGGTGATTACCGGCGGAAGCCGCGGCATTGGCTTTGAAATTGCAGGACTGCTCCTGGGGCAAGGGGCCAGAGTTGTCATTTGCGGCAGGAAACAACAAGGGCTCGACGATGCGGTTAAAGCGCTCGGTGGCGGAGACAACCTGCTTGCGGTTTCCGCTCATATTGCAAAAGAAGATGATGTGGACCGGTTGTTTACCCAGACCATGGATCGGTTCGGCACCATTGATGTGCTGGTCAACAACGTGGGCATGAACATTGTGGCCGGTGTCGTGGATGTGGACTTCAGCCTGTGGAAGAAAATTATTGATTCCAATCTCAACGGTACCTTCCTGTGTTCACGCAAGGCAGGCCGGATCATGCGCGAGAGAAAAAAAGGAAAGATTGTCAGTATTACCTCCATAGCAGCCACCAGGGCCGCACCTTTCATGGGGATATACGGGATCGCCAAGGCAGGAATACAGATGCTGACCCGGGTGCTTGCGCAGGAACTGGCTTCGTTCAATATCCAGGTGAACGCCATTGCTCCGTGTATGGTGCGGACCACTTTCAGCCAGCCCTTCTGGTCAAATCCCGAGATTCACGATCAGATCGTCAAAACCATTCCCCTGGGCAGGATTGCCGAACCTGCGGATGTGGCCCATCCCACGCTGTTTCTCTGCTCATCGGGTGCTGATTTTATTACCGGCCAGACATTGATGGTGGATGGCGGCGCCAGCGCGGTTTGATCAAAAATAATCAATAATTATACGAAAGTAATCAATAACCATTTAAAAGGAGGAATAAATGAATTTTAAATATCATCTGGAAGTTGCATGGAAATTGACATTGGCAAATATTGTGCCGTTAATATTGATGACGCTTGCCATGTTCGTGGTCAGCGTAATTACACTGGGTGTCCTGGCACCTGTAACAATGGCGGGTTATATCCATTCCATTCTGCTGCTGGTCAGGGAGAATCGTGAGCCTAAAGTGCAGGATATTTTTTCACAGATGCGTCTTTTCCTGCCCCTTTTGCTTTTCGGAATAGTGGTTTTGATCATCACCATGATCGGGTTCCTGCTTCTTTTTCTGCCCGGGGTGGCTTTCGCCCTTGCCGTTTCTTTCTGCTGCCTCTATATGCTGCCTCTCATGACAGACAGTAAAATGGCGCTGATGGATGCCGTTAAAAAGAGTTTTGCAATGGTTACCCAGGGAAAACTGGTGGATCACATTCTGGTTTTTATCCTGTTTGCGGGTATTACCGCCGTGGGAAGTTCAATATTTATCGGCACGCTTTTCACCCAGCCGCTGGCGACGCTATTTCTCATGTCTATTTACAACGAACTTAATCGGGAAAGCAAATCAGCAACTGTTGCCTCCGCGCCTCAGGCAGAATAATGACGCCTCCGGGCCGACCGAAAAACAGGTAGAAATAAGAGCACCTGGAAAAAATTTACATGAAACCCGGGAACCCGCTCTCGGGTTTCATATCTGCTCACGCTTTTTCCGGGTCCATCCGGTGCGGAATAACTCAATACCGGATGGAGAACATTTTTCTGAAGCCCCTCAAAAGAAGGTGCCCGGAAAGGAGATTTTTCTACGGCAGAAGATCCTCCCTGACAGGCGAGAATACCTCTACCGCCACGGAATTTTCCAGGATTTTTGCGCCGTGTTCCACATCCCCGGGTATGCACCAGCTGTCCCCTGTTTTAACATCATGCTTTTTTCCGTCAATGTTCAAACGGATATTCCCCATGACCAGATACCCGGTCTGCTCATGAGGGTGGGTGTGGACAGGCAGTTCACTGCCTGCCTTCAGGATGAACTCGACCATCAGGGTTTTTTCACCATGGCAGATAGTTTTTATTTTGATCCCGGGCATGGGTTCGTTATAGCCGTCCGGACTGTTTTTGGTAAACAATATTCTTTCCTCCCTGTTCAGGATATTTTTTTAGTCTGCAGGCTTTGCAGATGACACAGCCTGCCGCGAATACGAGATGGAAATTAAAGGAGAGCCCGGCAATGCCGTCCTCCTTTAAATTACAGCAAGTGTATCGTAAAATTCCGGTAATGTCATTAGAATTTTCATGCCGGAATAACTAACCGCTAACTGCTAACCGCACAGGTTGAAAAATTGCTGTTTTTCCCTTGCAAGTGTACTTGTCTTTTGACATTGAAACCGGATTGTCGTAATGTCCTCAATCTGAATATTAAAAAAGACTGTTTTACCAAACACGGGAGAGCATTTATGACGGACAACCAAGAAAAAGTACGCATCCTTTCAGGCATTCAGCCGTCTGGAAAGCTGCATCTGGGTAATTATTTCGCAATGATGAATCCTATGATCAAAGCACAGGAAACATCGCTTTTATTCTGCTTTATCGTCAATCTTCACGCCCTGACCACGGTCAGGGAGGGCAAGATCCTGAAAAAGCAGACTCTTGACGCAGCCAAGGATTTTCTATCCCTGGGTCTGGATCCGGAAAAGTGCGTATTCTGGGTACAGTCCGATGTGCCCGAAGTGGTGGAGCTTACATGGATTTTGTCCTGCATTACCTCCATGGGGCTTTTGGAACGGTGCCATTCTTATAAGGATAAGGTTTCCAAGGGACTTATTCCCACCCACGGACTGTTTTCCTATCCGGTGCTCATGGCCGCCGATATCCTTTTGTATCAATCCCGGATTATCCCGGTGGGAAAGGATCAAAAACAGCATGTGGAGGTGACCCGGGATATTGCCGAACGATTCAATCGCCTTTACGGAGATACATTTGTACTGCCGGAACCGCGCATCGAAGAGTCCGTTTCCGTGGTACCGGGTATCGACGGCCAGAAGATGAGCAAGTCTTACGGCAATACAATTGATATTTTCTCGGAAGAGAACATCATGCGTAAACGAATCATGAGCATCGTCACCGACGCAACCCCGGTGGAGGCTCCAAAGGATCCGGAAAAGTGCAATGTGTTCAAACTCTATAAGCTGTTTGCCTCACCCGAAGAAGTTGCGGAACTGGATCGGATGTATCGGCAGGGAGGCACCGGTTATGCCGTTTCCAAACAGATGCTGTTCGAAAAGGTAAAGGCCTACTTTAAACCTTATCGGGAAAAACGTATTGAACTGGAAAAAGAGCGGAAATACGTCGAAGATGTCATGGCCAGGGGAGCTGAAAAAGCCAGATATCATGCCTCCAGAACACTGCAGAAGGTTCGCAGAAAAACAGGCCTTATCTATAAAAAATATTGATAAGTCAATAGTATGAACAGTTGCCGTCATGGACGGCACTTACCGGATCGGTATTACGGTGTCGGCTTCCGGAATAAAAGGTTTTATGGCGGCGAGTTCATTGGCCATAATGGGATGCCAGTCAACCCTGTAGTATACGTCCGGGCCAAAAAAGGATTTTGGTATAAAAACAGCTACGTACATTTTTTCCGGATCTTTTTGAAACTGCTCTACCCAGAGGGTTTTTTCAATTTTCAGGTTAAAATCTCTCAATATTCGCCGGCCCAGGCTGTGTGCGCAGTTGGTTGCAAATATACCGGGCTCCGAAGGAGTGGCCACTATCGCATACGGTTTGAGGTGCTCTATGTCCGGAATGGCAAGTTTGAAATCGATTATCCGAATCCGCCATGCCTGGTTTTTTTTCTCTTTTGAACTAATGCGGAATTCGTCACGCCTTCCGAGGCGGTATGTTCCGTCAAAAAATATCATTTGAGGGGATTCCTCTATACCCGTGATTTTTTTATTTTGTGCCGTCATTTTGCATGGATAATTATGATTCAACTATCGTATGACGGATCTATTGTCAACGGATGGATTTGATCCGAGTCGGCTCGTATCGAAGTTTTAATGATGGCGGAAACACTCATTTCGCCCCTGTATTTCTAAGACTCAGGTCTATTATTTCTTGACAATTACCCCCTGTTAAGAATAGAACCATCCCGGTGAATTCATGCGCGGATTAAATCGCTTAACCGGTCTACTTATATTATTAAAAAATGAGAGATAACTGTTCGGGGAAAAACTTTGATGAAAAATGTAAACAAGAAATTGATATTGACAGCCCATGCTGTATTGATACTGTTTATAATGCTGTTTGCTTTTACGGCCACAGCTCAAGAAAAAGATGCGGTTACCCCAAAAGCCGTCGTTGTAAACGGGGTAGTTATTGACCAGGTCGAAATCGACAGGGAATTTGCCGAGGTTGAAAAACAGGCTTTGGCCAAGGGGCAAAAGATTCCCGACGATAAGATGGATCAGATCAGAAACAGTATTATTGATAATTTTATTAACGAGGAATTACTTGTTCAAGACAGTAAAAGCCATGGGATTAAAGTTGAACCGTCGGAAGTTGAGGCAGCTTTTGCCGATATTCAGAAAAGATTCAATGATACGGCTGCGTTAGAAAAAGCTCTTGCGGAATCAAATATTACCGTGGATGAGTTGAAAGTTAAAATAAAAAGGGGGATTGCAGCTAAAAAATTGATTGACGACCAGGTTGTCACCACCATAGTTGTTCCGGAAACCGAAAATCGGGCATTTTACGATGAACATCCGGAATATTTCAAACATGCCGAGCAGGTAAAAGCCAGTCATATATTAATCAAGTGTGATCCAAAGGCCGAAGCGTCGGTCAAGGATGAGGCGAAAAGAAAAATCAAGGACATTCAGAAAAAACTCGCCGACGGCGAATCGTTTTCCGAACTGGCAAAGCAGTTTTCAGAATGCCCGAGCAAAAATCAGAGTGGAGATCTGGGCTTTTTTGAACGTGAAAAAATGGTCAAGCCTTTTGCAGATGCGGCATTTGCATTACAAACCGATGCAATAAGCGATATAGTTGAAACCGACTTTGGCTTTCACCTGATTAAGATTACAGATAAAAAGGCAGCATCTATCGAGGAATATGAAACAGTGAAAGAGAAAATTAACAGTCATCTGAAGCGGGGCAAAACTCAGGAGGCAATCGGTAAATATATTGTAAATCTGCGGGAAAAAGCAACCATAGAGAAGTAAATTCTGCAGCCGCCATGGTTCACAGGTTCAGGGTTAACTTTTTTGTGTTTGTCCCTTTAATTCGTAGTTGCGAGCGGACCTTGAAATCCTGAACCCTTGAACCTGTATTTATCCGGTTTTCACTGAGTTGGTCATATAAACGCCGATGCTGACAAAGGCGGCACCCACCACCAGCGACATGCTAACCGGTTCCGCCAGCAGGAGCCATGCCAGGAAAATGGCGCTGACCGGCACAAAATTAATAAACAGTCCGGCTTTGGTTGGGCCGATTGCCTTGATCCCTTCGTAATACCAGACAAATCCAACTACAGTACCGAAAAAAGCCAGAAAAAAAAGACTCAGCCAGTCAGCCGGCACATAATGCTTCCAGTCGCTGAACAGCCCCTCGTGATATGCCGGGACAAACAGGGCAAGGGTTCCAATTGTCGATGAATAGAAGATCGAAACAAGAGGCGACAGGGAACCCACAATGGTTTTGCCGATCAGGGAAAAGGCGACCCAGCTCGCTACACACCCGAATATTAGGATTTCACCGATTCCCAGACCTTCATTGAAAAAAGATGCAATATCGCCCCGTGATATTACAATTATTGCACCGGTGATAGAAATTATAATGCCGACAAGCCGAATGATACCTAATTTTTCTTTGAAAAAAAGGGCTGAAAAAAGAGCGATCAGGATTGGATTTATGGCTATGATGAGAGCTGCCCGTCCGGCTTCAATCAGTTGGAGTCCCTTGAAAAACAGGATGTTATAGGCAAATACACCAGTCAGTCCAACCAGGACTACTGTAACGATTTGTCTGGAATGGATGAGGGGGATCTTACCTTCGGCACCGCGAGCCAGGAAATAAAGGAATATCGATGCGATCAGAAAACGCAGGAAAGCAGCCGAACAGGGGCCGACATTTCCAGCGATAATTCTGCCGGCAACAAATGTCCCACCCCAGAAAAACGCGGTCAGCAGCAGTTTGATATAGATGAGCATCGAATGCGAGAAAAAATTCCGCGATATAGTCGCAATAGTTGGCGCCTCTTTATTTTTAATAATTTCAGGTTGTAGATTCCAAGTGCCCGTATTTCTAATGTTAAATGGTAACTCCTGTCAGTTCACTGTAAAGATTCTGGTCTTCGGCAAGAGCGAGTCCGTCCTCGAAGTCAATTTTGTTTTTGTTATAAAGTTCGGCAATTGCGGAATCCATGGAAGTGAAATCTTCGGCGCCTACCTGCAACTGTGCCCTGATCTGGCGGGCTTTTTCTTCTCTGATCAGATTCTTTACACGATAGCTGTTCACCAGTTTTTCCATGGCCAGAATCCGGCCCTGTCTGTTTTTCCGCGGAACAAGCCGCTGGGACAGCGAGAGCAGGAGAGAATCGGCGAGCATCAGGCGGATAAGACCCTGTTGATGGGGTTCGAACATGTTGATGACTCTGTCGATAATCGAAGTGCTGTTGTCCGAATGAACCGTGCTGATCACCATATGTCCTGTATTGGCTGCCTGGAGAGCGATTTCAAACGTTTCCGTATCCCGCATTTCACCCAGAACAATGACATCCGGAGATTGCCGGAATACATGGCGGATGCCTTCGACAAAAGAAGGAGTGTCACGGCCGATCTCTCTTTGATTGATATTGCTTTTTCGGTGGTTATGCAGGTACTCAACCGGGTCTTCAAGGGTGATAATATTGCAGCGACGGCATGAGTTGATATAGTCGACCATGGCACAGAGAGTAGTGCTCTTGCCATGTCCGGCGGGGCCGGAGACCAGTATCAGGCCCTGGGGTTTCAGGCAGAACTCTTTCAGCCATTCGGGCAGGTTGAGTTCCTCAAACGAGGGCATGGTATCGAGAACGGGACGAAGAGCAATGGATATGGAACTCCTCTGACGATAGATATTGACCCGGAAACGGCCGATTTCAGGATAGGTGACACCGATATCAAAGTCGTTTTTGTTTAAAAATTCATTCCAGTCGGAATCCGGAAGCAGTTCTTTTGCGTATTTTTCACAGTCCGCAGGTGTAAGAGGTGCCATGGCAAGCCGATTCAGCTCATTGCGAATGCGGATCGACGGTGGAGCGCCGGCCGTGAAAAGCATATCGCTGGCACCTGATTTCACGAGATAGCGAAGCAGTGACACAAGCCGGGGGGCTTTTCCCATTTTATCAAGTGTGGCTTTGGCTACCTTTTCAAGGACCCGGCCGGTCAGTTTCTTTTTTGTGTTGGAACGGATACTTCTGGTTGCCGCTTCCATCATATAGGAAGGAACGACAACCGGCTTTACTTTGCGGCCAAGAGAAAATTCAAGCTCGCTGATCGTAACAAAATCCTGTGGATTCACCATGGCCAGGGTTATTGTCGAGTCATCGACGGCAATGGGCAGAATTTTGAGTGAAGTAATTTTGTCCACCGGCAGAACTTTCAGCACGCTCGGATCGACATCCAGTTTAAACAGGTTGGCACTTGGGACACCAAGTTGTTTGCTCAGGAAATCAAGCAGATCATCCACACTGATCATTCCCATTTCGATCAGGATCGAGCCCAGTTGACCGCCGACCTGAGTCTGCCTTTTCAATGCATCTTGAAGCTGTTGGGAGCTGATATGACCAAATTCAAGCAAAAGTTCACCCAGTCGCTGTTTTACCGCGCTCTTTTTTTGACCTGTCGTGGGTTTTTTTTTCATAATTTTCTCCAAGGAAAATATAATTGCAATTGAATTGACAAATTCAGTATAGAGAATTATTGAACCGATTGTCAAAAAAAAAATTAAAACATTACCTGGAAATTTATAGCAAGGGAGGCAGGATGGCATCTTCAGAGACCGGAGATCACGATATCCGTAAAATAGGCGAAAATCTTGCAAATTATGCAATAGACGGCGCTGATCTGAAAGTTATTCTGGATGCCATACACCCGGAAGCCCGGATAAACCGGATTTTACTTGAGTATGAAATTAAATTGCTGAAAATTATCAGTGTCGGGTGGGGGTTGACTTTTTTTCTGGCGGAAAATTCGAAAAAAGAAGCGTTGACGACAGCCTACTGGACGGCGATCAATCTTTTTTCAAGAGATTTTTCAGCGGTCGCATCAACTGCCGTAAGCAAAGATATTGATTATTTTACCATTCTGAAGGAACGCACAAATGTCTATGTTTCAGAGTTAAGCAGGAACAGTAAAATAACAGATCCGGTGGCCGTTATCGGCCCAAAGTTTGCAGAGTTGTGTGGTGACATGGAAAATGTTCATATCGTTATGGCCGGTAACAGGGCTTTCAGTTATTCCCTGAAAGCCGTAAGAGACTACCTGGAATCAATAGAGGATCTGTAAAAATACCAGGAAGCCGGTTTACCGCGGCCGTGAGAAGAGGGTTTTTAGATTTTTATTGATGCTTCATGATTTTACAGTTCGGGGGCTCCAGCGGGAATCAGGCAGATAAAAACAAGCGTCCGGTCGCCGGTATTGCGTATCTGGTGCTCCTCATTGCCCGGTATAAAGGCCGTGCTGCCCGCAGCAACAGGAATCCACCGGCCATCTTGATATACTTCACCGCTGCCCTGGTGGAAAAAAATTTCATGTTCCCATTCATGGATGTGCCGGGGAGAATAGCCGTTTTTTTCCACTTCAAATACCCGCATGCAGAAATTTTTCGCACCATCTGCCTTGCCGATGGCAACTCTGCCGCTAATGCCTTTGACACCAGGAGCATCGAATTTTGTGGGTTGTATGTCTGAATAATGCTGTATTTTCATGGGGTGCCTCAATTGGAGTTAGCCGTTTAATTCAATCGCCAATATTCAATTGTTTGACCGATTCGCCGGATTCCCTGCCGACCTCAAATTGTATTGTTATCTTTTTATAAGTGATTTGTAAATAAATATTCAAATTAGGTTGCTATCTGATCGATATATTATTAAAAGATTAGCAACGCTGTAAGATAATAATACTGCATTTTTTCTAAAATATTATGCTGTGGAGATCTGTCGATGAATTTAAATGAATACTGTCCCGAAAAAGTGATGACCCCGGAACAGGCGGTGTCAAAAATCGGCCGGGGGAGCCGGATTTTTGTCGGTACCGGTTGTGGCGAACCCCAGGCTTTAATACGTGCCATGGTATCTGATATGGGCATGCAGGACATCATGATTTACCAGATGCTTTCTTCCACGTTTTCGGAATTCATGGAAGATAAAAGTTTTTTGCGGCGCTTTTCCCTGAAGCTTTTTTTTATCTCTACAAGCATGCGCAAAGCCGCTTTTGAAGGTAAGATAGATTATCTTCCCTCCTATCTGTCACAGATATCATATCTTTTTAAAAATCAGCGTATCGGCCTTGACGTAGCCCTGATTCAGGTGAGCCCTCCCGACAGGTTCGGATACTGCAGCCTTGGTGTTTCGGTTGATATTACCCGCTCCGGAATGGAGAACGCGACTATGGTCATCGCGCAGGTAAATCCGCGGATGCCCAGGACCTGGGGTGACAGCTTCGTACATGTTGATGATATTGATTACCTGGTACCCTGTGAAGAACCGCTGGTGGAAGCTCGGCAGCGCATAAAAAAGAATGAGATAGCCCGAAGAATCGGATTTTATGTTAATCAGCTTGTGGATGACGGCGCTACTTTGCAGGTAGGGTTCGGCCATCTGCCCAATACCTTATTGCAATATCTGGACAATAAAAAGGATCTTGGAATTCATACCCAGGTAATCACGGATGGGTTCCTGCCGCTTTTTGAAAAGGGTTTGATTACCAATAAGAAGAAATCGCTGCTTCCGGGCAGGGTTGTGGCATCCCTGTGCATGGGGTCTGAAAACCTGTATCGGTATGTTGACAACAATCCGATGTTTTATTTCCGGTCATCGGAATTTGTAAGCGATCCTACCGTAATCGCCCGTAACGATCATCTGATTTCCATAAGTTCGGCATTGGAGGTGGATCTCACGGGGCAGGTATGCACGGATTCGATGGGGCATATGTTTTACAGTGGAATCGGCGATCAGGTTGATTTTATCCGCGGCAGCGCCATGTCCAAAGGCGGCTTCTCCATAGTCGCCATGCCGTCGACGGCCAGGAACGGGACAGTATCCCGTATTGTGCCCCATTTAAGTGAAGGAGCCGGTGTGGCCACGACCCGGGGGGATGTCAATTTTATTATCACGGAATACGGAATTGCCGAATTGCAGGGCAAAAGTATCTACCAGAGAGTAATGGAACTGGCTCAGATCTCCCATCCCAAATTTCGTGAAGAACTGATTGAAGTAGCCAAGAAGCGCCATTATATCTTTCCCGACCAGTTGCCGCCCTCCCGGGATGATCTCCTGTTTCTGGAAGGTTATAAAAAAAGTTTAACTCTGAAAAACGGTAAAACCATTGAATTCAGGCCGTTGTTACCCTCGGATGAATTCGCCTATCGAAATTTTTTCTATTCACTGCAGGAAAAAACCATCTATTTCAGATTTTTCTACAAGATGAAGCTGTTTTCTCATGAAGTCGTCCAGAAGCAATGGGCCGATGTTGATTATCGTAAAAATATGTCCATAATCGGGCAAGTGCAAAAAGGCGATCGCAAGGAGATTATGGCTATTGCTTCCTATGCCATGGAAACCGAAGAAAGAGCCGAAGTGGCGTTTGTTGTGAGGGAAGACTTTCAGGGAGCCGGAATCGGCACATATCTCCTGGGTATGCTTGAAAGCATAGCCCGTGAAAACAACTACAAGCAGTTTTCAGCAACTGTCCTTCGGGAAAATTCCGCCATGATTCATGTTTTCAAAAAACGTTATCCCAATGCCAAAACATCCCTGAGCGGCGGAAGTGATATATCCATTGTGATGGATTTTGATGACGGCATCGATATTGACAGGCAGAGCGAAGGTGCCGAATTTGTCGGCTGATATGGAAGTAGGGTCGGATAAGTGGAAAGAGGTCATACTCAGCGGCGCCGGTACGTTTGATATTCAAATTGATTCGAGGAAAATGGATCGGTTCGTCGCACATTCCCTGGAGCTGATACGGTGGAATAAAAAAACCAATCTTACGGCTATTTGCAAGCCGTTCGAAATTGCTGTAAAGCATGTTCTTGATTCTATTATTCCTTCCCTGATGATACCCCGTGATACAAAAACATTGCTGGATATCGGCTCCGGGGCGGGATTTCCCGGCATTCCGCTGAAGATACTGATTCCTTCCCTGTCAGTTACCCTGATTGATGCTTCACGAAAAAAAGTAAGCTTTTTAAAACATGTTATCCGCAGCCTGAAGCTTGAAAAAATTGATGCCGTTCATATCCGTGCTGAGGAGATGGCTGAAATGGCCGGGTTTGAAAATAAATTTGATCTTATTATAAGCCGTGCCCTGACCTCTTTAGAATCCTTTGTAAACATGGCATTGCCTCTGCTTTCTGAAAACGGTATGATCGTTGCGCTTAAGGGAAATGTCAAGGACCCGGAGATCAGGGCTGCGAGGGTATTACTTAAAAATCACGCTATCTCCATTAACATTCGGCAATACAAGCTTCCGCTGCTTCAGGACAACCGAACCATCGTCAGTGTCGGATAACTCATTTTTCACTATCCTTACCGCCCAGAAGATCCGCAAAAGGATTGTGGAACGGGCGGCTGGGCCTGCTTTTTACCGGTTTGGTTTTTTTTGAGGGCGGTTTTCTGGGAACGAATTTTTTCTTTTCTTTTTTCGGCCCGGGACCTGATTGCATGGAAAGTGCAATTCGATTGCGTTGCTGGTCGACATCAACCACACTGACATTGACTTTCTGATGTACCTTGACCACTTTGGAAGGATCTTTTACAAACCGGTCGGCCATTTTACTGATATGCACCAGGCCGTCCTGATGTACTCCGATATCCACAAATGCGCCAAACGCCGTGATATTGGTTACAATTCCCGGAAGCTGCATGCCGACCCGCAGGTCTGAAATTGTTTCGATGCCGCTTTCAAAGGCAAAAGATTCAAATTGCCGCCGCGGGTCACGCCCGGGTTTGGCCAGTTCGGCCATGATATCCGTAAGGGTGGGAATGCCTATTTTGTCGGTTACATAGCTCGTCATATCGATTTTGCCGCGTAAGCCGGCATCGGTCATAAGAGCAGTGACATCGCAATTCAGATCCCGTGCCATGTCGTATACGATTGGGTAACTTTCAGGGTGCACAGCACTGGCGTCAAGAGGGTTGGTGCCTGCAGGTATTCTGAGAAAGCCGGCGGCCTGCTCAAAGGCTTTGGGACCAAGACGAGGAACCTTTTTAAGTTTTTCACGGTCGGTAAAGGGGCCGTTCTCATCACGAAAAGCTACGATGTTACCGGCCAGGCCCGGCCCCAGACCCGAGACATAAGTCAGCAGTTGCACGCTGGCATGATTGAGATCCACGCCGACTCCATTGACACAACTGATTACGACATCATCCAGTGACTGTTTGAGATCGGACTGCTCTACATCGTGCTGGTACTGACCCACGCCGATGGACTTGGGATCGATCTTGACCAGTTCGGACAAGGGATCCATGAGCCGCCGGCCGATGGAAACAGCCCCGCGGATCGTCAGATCCAGATCGGGAAATTCATCCCGGGCCGTTTTTGATGCGGAATAAACCGATGCGCCGCTTTCATTTACCAGAATGACCTGAATATGTGCGGGCAGGTTGAGACTTCTGACAAGTGCCTCGGTTTCCCGGCCTGCCGTACCGTTGCCGATGGCAATCGCTTCTATCTCAAAGCGGGTTGTTAAGAGCATGATCTGCTCGGCTGCTTCGAGATCCTTTTTCTCAGACATGTGCGGATAGATGGTCCGGTGGTGAAGCAGTTTTCCCTGGCGGTCCAAACAGACCACCTTGCACCCGGTCCTGAAACCTGGATCAATGCCCAGAACTCTTTTTGATCCCAAAGGCGGTTCCAGGAGAAGCTGGCGCAGGTTTTCAGCAAAAATGCGAATGGCTTCGGTATCGGCTTTCTGCTTGGTTGCAAGCCGTATTTCCGTTTCCATGGACCTGGAGAGCAATCGTTTGTAGCAGTCGTTTATTGCCAGTTGTACCTGGGCTCCATTTTTATTATTATTCTTAACAAACATGCCCTCAAGAAGTGTCAGAGCATCTTGGGCCGGAGGGGCGATTGAAAGATTTAAAATATCTTCTTTTTCTCCTCTGCGCATGGCCAGAATTCTGTGAGACGGGGCCGTGATCGCAGGTTCCCGCCAGTTGAAATAATCTTTATATTTGGCGCCAGCGGACTCTTTGCCGGCGACAACACTGCTTTGAAAAACCGCTTTTTTTTCATACAGATGCCGCATGGCGGCCCTGGCACCGGTATCTTCATTGATAGTTTCCGCGATAATCTCACGTGCTCCCGACAAGGCATCTTCAACGGTTTCCACCTGTTTTTCAGGGTCGATAAACGTCAGTGCAGTCTCTGACGGGTCGGTATCTTCCTGATTTAAAATTATTCGGGCTAAAGGTTCCAGCCCCTTTTCCCGGGCAATGGTGGCCTTCGTCCTGCGTTTAGGCTTAAAGGGCAGGTAGATATCTTCCAGAATCGCCATGGTTTCGGCGGCCATGACCATTTTTTCCAGATCGTCGGTCAAATGGCCGTGCTGGTCCAGCGATTTTAAGATAGCCCGGCGTCGGTCATCAAGCTCCGCCATCCTGGCGAGCCGGTCGCGAATCGATGTGATGACTACCTCGTCCAGACTGCCGGTGGCCTCTTTCCTGTAGCGGGCAATAAAGGGAATGGTGGCGCCCTGCTCCAGCAGCTGGGCTACTGATTCCACCTGGGCGGTCCGGCAACCAAGTTCCGAGCCTATCCGGGAAATGTGTTCAGAATTCATAGTGTCCTCTTTCGGGCATCCTTTATTAATCTGTCATTGCCGGCGGTACCTGATGAACCATCCGGGCTTGTAAAATTTCAATGAACCTACATGCACCAGCGTCGGGAAGTCAAGTCAAAGCGGTTTTGCAGGACAGATTTTCATACAGGCGAACCTTTACAGGTACTTTCCAGTCATGCAAAAAGGGGGTTATATTGATACTGAAATGGTTCAAAGTTTGTGGTGTTTATAATTGAAAAACTGTTTTTGGATCATAATTCAAGATAAAAACAGATAGTTCTTTTAAATTTATCTGATTTTTGATAGTTTTTGATTTGCTCCGGCCGGAAAACAGGGTTTGACAGGATAAAGTGACAGTTGTTTTAACCTTTGGGGAAAACGATGCTGAATAATGTATTGATAGTTGACGATGAATCATCTCTGCTTTTCAGTATTGAAGCCGGTTTTGCCGCATTTCAGAATAAGATAAAGATTTTTACGGCAGAACATGGAAAAGCTGCCGTGCAGATCTTAGAATCGAAAGCCATTGATCTGGTGGTAACCGATATCAAAATGCCGCAAATGGATGGATTTGAGTTGCTGGCCCATATGAGCAGCCGGTTTCCCGAAATACCGGTGGTCGTGATGAGTGCTTATGCTACACCCGATATAGAGGCTCAGTTCAAGGCCATGGGGACCCTGCGGATACTTGAAAAGCCTGTCGACTTTAACGAACTGGTTCATACGGTGCAAGAGGGGCTGTCCTATTCTGCTCAACAGGGCTCCATAAGCGGCATATCAGTGGACAGCTTTCTGCAGCTCGTTGAGATGGAGGAAAAAACCTGTTTGCTGGAGGTTCGAAATCAAGAGGGGCAAAAAGGCCTTTTTTCTTTTTACCAGGGCCGGCTCTATGATGCTGTCTGCGGTGATCTCAGGGGACAGGCTGCCGCCGTTGAAATTGCAATGTGGGACAATGTCCGGTTAAATTTAAAAAATCTGGCCGGGAAAAAGATAAAACAGCGCATTACAACAGGGCTGATGTCGATTTTAATGGAGGCTTCCAGGAGAAAGGATGAAACCCGGGAGGAATGTGGAATCGATTCTACAGCGGTGACCGGCCGGCAAAACAGTTCCCTGGAACCGGTTTTTCATCGGGAGCAAAGCCTGGTCGAAAAGGGGGCAGAACCTTCTATAGAGGTTGAAAACGATCGTGAGCACGGGAAGTTGGAGGATCTGTTACGGAAAGCGGCAGACAAAATGGCTGCTATTCAGATTATCGTCATGGCGGATATGGATGGCAGGTGTCTTGCCGGGCACAGTGCCACCGGTATGGATAAAACGCTTTTTTCGACAAAAATGGCCGGCATTATGGATATGCTGGTTGTACCCGCGCGGGAGATCAGCGGGTGTGACAGGGTACTGGAAGCTATCGTGCGGACTGATAAAGGCTGGATCGTCTGTTGTTGCATGGCGCCGGACATCTGGCTCGGGACTATGATCGACGGGGACTGCACCCCGGAACAGATTCAACAGCTACTGGATGAAACCGCCGGGAAACTGGCCGGGCCGCCGATTTGATATTTGCGCCCGATTAAGATACGATAACCGATGGTACCGTCAGAGCACAGCAAAAATATACCCATGGACCAACTGGATCGGATATTCTCTATTTTGCGCCATGAATTTGGCAACTCGGTTAATTCCCTCAAGGTCACCCTTGAAGTACTGTGCAACAGTTTTTCATTGCTCGACGATGGTAAAAAGCTCGACCTTTTACACCTCGCACGGGAGCAGGTGGCAAAGCAGCACAATTTTTTAAATGGGCTCAGAGCGTATACCAGGACTGCGGCAGGAGACCTGACGGCAATATCAATTGATCCATTCTGGTCTGAATACATGCAGATGGTGTCCAGCAGACTTGCGGCCCGCAATATCCGGTTCAACCAGTCGGCGCCCATGGAAAATTGTGTTGTCACAGGTAACCGGGCAGCCCTGCAACGACTGCTTGATCTTCTGGTGGACAATGCCGTGGATGCCGTCGAGGATGCTGAAAAACCGGCAATTGCCATATCGTCCTTCACATCAGACCGGTTTGTAGATATTATTATTCAGGATAACGGAGAAGGAGGGGTGAGTGAAAATCAGCATAAAATTTTTCTGCCGTTTTTTTCGACTCGAAAAGACCGGTTGGGGCTGGGTTTGCCCATGGCCTGTAAGCTGCTGGAAGGCATGGGTGGAGATCTGAAAATCAGCAGCCGGGCTACCGGCGGATCAAAGGCCCGCGTCCGACTGTTGCTGAAAGGCGAGGCCTTATAATAAATCCAATTTGACAAAGAGGAAACAGTGGCGGTCGTTAACCTGAAAACAAAAAAAGTTGTGACAAAGATTGTCTACTATGGCCCCGGCAGGGGTGGGAAAACCACCAGCCTGGAGAGTATACACAGAATCTATCGCGACCGGATAAAAGACGAGCTGGTCAGCATTAGAACTCATGGAGACCGGACCCTTTTTTTTGATTTTATTCCTTTTGAAATAGGCAAGGTCAATGGGTATGACGTCAAGATACAGCTATATACGGTTCCCGGACAGGTCAAGTATAATGCAACCCGGCGCCTGGTTCTCAGAGGTGTTGACGGAGTTGTATTCGTGGCGGACTCCATGGCTGTTCAAAGAGAGAAGAACATTATTTCTCTGCGAAATTTGCAGGAAAATCTTGAAATCTATAAAAAAGATATTTTTTCAACACCCATTGTCATGCAGTATAACAAGATCGATTTGAGGAAACAGGATATCCCGCTCACAAGTGCGGAAGAGCTTAATTGCGATCTGAACAGCCAGCTCAAGGCGCCCTGGTTTGAGGCCAGTGCATTGGAAGGCATTAATATTACCGAAGTGTTAAAGAAAATAATATCAATTACAATGCTGTCTCTGCGTGGTGCAATGCAGTAACAATCGTAAACCAACAGTCCCAAGGCAGGCCAAAAAATGGGGAACATATCAAAAACACAAAAAATACTTGTGGTTGATAATGATTTAATGCTCCTTGATATTATCAGTGATGCCTTTAATAAAGAAGAATATACGGTAAGAACCGCTCTGGACGGTAAGGAGGCACTGGATGAAATCAAAAAGAATCCACCGGATATTCTTTTTACCGATATAGTCATGCCAAAGATTTCAGGGGATCTGTTGATTCAATATGTCCGAAAGAATGAGCAATATGCCTTGATGACAATAGTGGTGATTTCCGGTGCGATAAATGAGTATCTGTCACGAAAAGATCTTGCAGCGGATTACTACATTGAAAAGAGTGATATCGTCACGCTGCAATCCAGGATAAAAGAGATCTGCCGGCAAATCCGGGAACGTGAAATACAGGCACCGCCGATTATTCCCTCAATGGAGGGCCGGCGTCGAAAAATTGTTGAAGAACTGTTGGTCAGTCAGCAGCAGATTCAGCAGATGCTGACCGAACTCAGGGCCGGATTGATAGTTTATGATTACGATTACCGGATACTGGACGTCAATCCGGCGGCGGAAATATTTTTAGAAAAATCCAAAAACAATCTGCTGGGTACCTTTGTGCGGGATCATTTTGATCCACTCAACTGCCATGGAATAGATGCTTTCCTGAGCCGGCGGCACCATGATCAGCCAAACGGAGAAGGCTTGACTATTGCGCTGGGAGACAGGATGCTCGATCTCCATTTTTCAGCGCTCCAGGACAATGCAGACGGTAGCGGCCGGGGCGGCCTGGTGCTGCTATACGATCTGACCCGGCAAAAAATGGCTGAGGCCAAACTCGAAAAAAGAGTCAAAGAGCTGGACATGCTGAATCAGATTGCGCATCAGTTCAATTCCAGTATTTCCCATGAAACCGTATTTAACCGGTTACTTGCAAAGTCCGTTGACCTGCTGGGAGCCGAGGCCGGCACCGTTGCTCTGATCGAATCCGGCGACAGGGGGGATCCGGAACTTGTTTTTGCTTATACCTGTGGTGAAGTTGCTGAAGAAACGCTCGGTAAACGGTTGAATCTTAATGAGGGCCTCATTGGCTGGGTCGTTACAAACGAAGAGGCCGTCATCGTCCGAAACGTGTTCGAAGATAAACGTTTTTTCGGCAATATAGATCAACATTCCGGCTTTAAAACCGACAGCATCCTCTGCAGTCCCATCAAGTCGGGAGAACAGGTTGTCGGTGCCATTGAGCTATTAAACAAGCGTGACGGCCGGTTTAATAAAGAAAATCTGACCCTTTTAAACACTATTGTGGATCTTGCGGCCCTCAGCATCCGAAATTCTTTTCTGCATAAGGATATCGTAAAACAGCGTAACTATTACTCGGGCATTATGGAAAGCCTGAATGAAGGACTTCTGGTTATCGACAGCGAACTTATCATTCAGGACGTTAACCGGTTTTTTCTTGAGTTTTTCAATAGAAACCGGGATGAAATCGTCGGCAGTAAATATTATTCCCTGTTTTATCCTGAAGGTATAAAAGACACTGAATCCCTGTTTGGCCAGGTCGGGGTTTTTGATACCGGGAAGGATTTTTCGGTTAACCGGACTTTTCGCAATCATCAGAGTGATCTCTGTCATTTTATCGTAAGTGGAACACCACTGGAAAGGTCCGACGGATGTGTCACTTCCATGCTGGTGACCTTCAGTGATGTTACCCGGCTCGAAAAATTCCACGGGTATCTGAAATCCTCCGCCGAGGTGGCTTCGCTGCTGCTCAAACGGGAGGCTGTCCGGGAACGGGTCGCGGATGTGCTGGAAATAATGGGACGGGCGGCCGGGGCGGACCGGTCATGCTGGATTGAGAATCAGACCGATGCTTCAGGAAAACTGTCCGGTCACCTCAGAGATCAATGGTATCTCGAGAATGTTTGCGGCAGGGCCCATTGCGATGCCTTCAGTAAAATGGACTATAACGGTGTTTTTGCAAGATGGTTTGCTGAACTGTCGGCCGGCAGGATTGTAGCAGGCCCTGTAGTCGACCTGCCTGAAAATGAGCGGGAAGTTCTCCGCAGGCCGGAATCCCGCAATATCCTGGTCATCCCCCTGCTTGTCAAAGGCAGTTTTCGGGGATTTATCGAATTTGA
>NBLJ01000125.1 GCA_002084545.1 Desulfobacteraceae bacterium 4572_123
AAACTCCCAGCGCTATTGCGGCATCCTCATCGCTGTGAGATGCGGAGACAAACCATGGCTCGCGGGAGTCGATGTCGGGCATCACGCCTTTTTCGATGCATTTTTGAATAACTTCTTCATAGAGGCAGTGGTTGGAATCGTTCCAATCCCGAAACTCGTTGATCTCTTCCTTTTCAGTCAGGAGAACACCGCACATGGACGGCGGGCCCTGAATCACACCGGGAACACTGAGTGATTTCAATATTTTGTTAAAACCTTCCATAAGCAGTTTGCCGTGTGCATTCACCTTATCGAGCGCACCGGCATCAATCTCGTCCAGCACTGCATCCGCGGCGGCCGTGGCGACGACATTGGCGCAGTAGGTACCGCCGTGCGCAATTTTCTGGTATCCGATCTCGCCCATGATCTCTTTTTTCCCGGCAATGGCCGCAAGGGGGAATCCGTTGGCCAGCGCCTTGGCATATGTGACCAGGTCCGATTGAACATTAAAATACTCCTGCGCCCCGCCCTTGGCGATCCTGAAACCGGTCTTTACTTCGTCCATAATCATGACGATGCCGTATTTATCACAGAGACTTCGCATCAATTCAAGATATCCCTTTTTAGGCATAATGGAAGCACAGTTCCCCAGCAGGGGTTCTACCATAATACAGGCAATATCACCCCAGTTTTCCTTTACCCTTTTCTCCAGGAGTTCTTCATCGTTGAATGGAACGGAAATCACCAGTTGGCTGATCATCTGCGGAATGCCGGAACTTTGCGGAATAAGCACCGGTGATCTTCGGTATCCCAATCCCGGAACAGGGGGTTGACAATTCCACAAGGTGTAATCGTGGAATCCGTGATAGGCCCCTTCAAATTTGAGCACTTTGTTTCTGCCGGTAAACGCACGGGCAATTCGAATCGCGTGCATGGTTGCTTCCGTGCCAGAGTTGGCGAACCTGACGAGATCGACATTGGCCAGCTTTTTAATTTTTTCGGCTACCGAAATTTCATATTCATGGGTCATGGCAAAGGCGTTGCCGATTTCCAGGCCCTCTTTTATTTTTTCAGTGACTGATTCATAGGCGTGTCCAAGAACAACAGGACCAAATCCAAGACGGTAATCAATATATTTCTTATCGTCCTGATCCCAGATATAGGCGCCTTTGCCCCTTTTCAGAACAAGTGTTTCTTCATCGCCCCAGTGTCTGAAGTTTGAATTAACGCCACCGGGAATGGACTCCATTGCTCTTTTAAACATCGCATGACTTTTTTCTCCACTTTTCATAATTACCTCCTTTGATTTGAGATGGTTCCTGATTTATAAAATTTCACCAAAACACAAATCAAACCGGTGGATGATTCGCAATGGTGATGCTTCTTGACGGCAGCGGCCCTTTAATCCGGTTGTTCCAGGCAGGAAAGGGATTAAAGAAGCAGGCCTGGTGTGACTGTTGCCGGAACTGCTATTGATGTAGAGCACAATTTATGCCAGCATGCACATAATATTTTAACATATTGAATTTATAGAAATAATTGCCATGTATGGCACGACTCAAAATATCTCAATAATGGGATAATGATTTTTTAGCTTTTAGGCGGAGGATTGTAAGTATTTAATTATAAAGAGTTTTAGAAAAAAATCTCAGTTTTGCTACTTAAGTATCATTTTTAAGATTTTATCGCGCCCGACCACGATCAAACCACTTCATTTATGAATGGACATTGCTATTTAAGACCCAAATTTTTCAACTTCCGATACAAAGTTGCCCGGCTGACGTGAAGTAAATCGGCAAGTTTGTCAATTTTTCCAGGTATATTCCCGATTTCATCCAGTTTTTCCCGCAGAAGATTTTTTTCATACCTTTGAAGCAGGGCATCCAGTGACATATCAGGCGATATTTTTCCCTGCCGTTGATTTCTTATTCGTGCCGGCACGTTGTCAATTGTAATGATATCCTTTGATGCCATACTTGCCATATACTCAACGGTGTTTTCCAGTTCACGCACATTTCCCGGCCAGCTATAAGATATAAAAAGCTCCTTCACATCTTCTGATACGCCATTTATTACTTTACCTTCATTAAGACGGAATTTTTCTAAAAATTTATCCAGCAATAGTAACATATCATTGGATCGGACGCGTAATGGGGGGATATGGATGGGTATTACATTAAGCCGAAAAAACAGATCACTGCGGAACTCTTTTTCCAAAATCATTCTTTCAAGGTTTCTGTTCGTGCAGGAAAGTACCCTTGTATTTACAGGAATCGATTTTATCCCGCCAAGCCTTTCCACCAGTTTTGTCTGAAGGATATGGAGTAATTTAGGCTGCAGGCGCAGCGGCATGTCGCCGATTTCATCGAGAAACATGGTTCCGTTATGGGCCAGTTCAAACTTTCCCGGCTTGCCGCCCTTTTTAGCACCGCTAAAGGCACCTTCACGGTAACCGAACAGTTCACTTTCAATAAGATTGTCCGGTATGGCCCCACAGTTGACCGGAATAAAAGGGCCCGCCAGACGCGGCCCTGAATGGTGAATGGCACTGGCAACGAGCCCTTTACCGGTTCCTGTTTCACCGGTGATAAGCACGTTGGAGTTACTCTGGGCAACCTGCAAAATAGTTTCTCGTAATTTACGAATGGGGAGGCTTTCTCCCCATATGGCATCGACCCCTACCCGTGGAGCCATTGCGATCATGTCATAAGCTTTCTGGCGAAAATCGGCCACATCTTTAAAGGATGCCACCGCACCGACGACATCGCTGCCTGATACAACCGGATTGACGGTAACCATAAAAGTCATGCTGTGATTGGCCGACTGGTACGATTCTTCATGCCAGTGATATCCGGAACCGTTTTTCAGGACGTCCGGAATCGGGGTGCCGGGCCAGATTTTTGAAATATTCTTACCGATAATACTGCGTTTAGTGCGTTGGATCAGTTCAGCCCCAACCTGATTACAATGCAATATGGTTCCATGTTTGTCGACGGAAAGTATCGCATTATCAATCGATTCGATAATCGTTTTGAGCTGGCTGGTAACACTGGTACTGTTCTGAAGGGCCTCGGTTTCACTGGCACTGCCGGCAAGCAGTTGCGCCATACGACGAACAAATTCCAGGAATCGGCGCTTGCGGCTGAGGAGGTATTGTCGCTGGTCGTCGGTTACGGCTACCAGTCCTATCACGCCCAGTATTTTACCGTGTCCGATTATGGGACAACAGATTTCAGCCAATTCGGTTGCCGTACCCTCGGCAACCGAAGGATCGTATCGGAGATCATTCCGGGCGTCCTCAACAATTTCAGCCTTGCCCCTGGTTATTACCCTTCCGTAGAGATAGCCGGCATGCAGATCTCCGCCTTCTTCTTTGACGCCTACTCGTTCCTTAAATCGACCGGTTCCGGCGATAACTATCAGAAATTCATCAACAATTATCGTGTCTAATTCAATAATGGCGGAAATTGCTTCAGCAATAACCTGTGCATCCGACCTGATGGCTCCTAAATTCGATGGATTTTTTAAAGATACAGGCATGGTTTTTTTCACACCTCTCGGGTAAAAATGGAATCTTAATAGTGATACTCAAATCTTATTATTGAGATTTTGTAAAAATTTACACTCTATTCAAACGGTTAAATTACATAGTTAAAAAAGTGTCCCATATATATCTCATTGTTGAGAAAATATCAATATGGGGCGTACCGAAAGTTTTTGTAGCAAATGCAGACAGTTAGTTCATCTGCTGTATTTTGGCATAAAAAGTGCTGTGTAATATATTCAGACTGCTGTAAGAAGATGGGCTGCTAACTGAATCAATCAAATAATATAATATATCGGTATCAAATCATCTCCGTTTTGATGATTCGCAGGCCTCTAATTACATTACTATAAATACTTTTCAGCCAACCGTCAAACCGGCTATAAATTTTGTATAAAAATACGCAGCCCCCAACGAGGTGAATTGCGGTGGTGGATAAAAACGAAGCAATATTGCAGGAAGCATCGCGAGCCTTGGAACTTATATTAAAAGAGAGCTTAAATGCTGCCGACAAAGAACAAATTGTAAAAAAATCCATTGAACATTTCACCGAACATGTGA
Organism: Desulfobacteraceae bacterium 4572_123; assembly: GCA_002084545.1. Taxonomy (GTDB): domain Bacteria; phylum Desulfobacterota; class Desulfobacteria; order Desulfobacterales; family 4572-123; genus 4572-123. Next base: position 4,085 of record NBLJ01000125.1, read on the forward strand.
GTCCGGACTGGCTGCGATATTACAAATCAATCTCAAAAAATAGCGTGCTGGTTGAATGGGCGGATTCCATGGAAGCGTTCAAGGATCCGCATGGAAATGAATTTATCGACTGCCTGGGCGGTTTCGGTATAAACATCGCCGGCCATCAAAATATCGAGATTGTAAAAGCCGTTGAGGCCCAGTTGAATCGCCAGGCGCTCCATAATCACGAGTTACTCGATCCATTGCGCGGATATTTGGCCAAGTTGGTTTCTATGAGCGCCCCGGGCAATTTAAAATACGTCCATTTTTGCAGTGAAGGAACGGAAGCGATTGAACTGGCACTTAGTCTTGCCCTTATGACATCCGACAATTGCTTTATTATTTCTACGGTAAACGCCTTTCACGGTAAAAAATTCGGTGGTTTATCAGGCACTGGAAAAGCGACTTGCCGCAAATTAAATCTTCCAATAATTCAGGATGTACAATACGTTGAATTCGGTAATGCGAAAGCCGCCGAAACAGCAATTAAAAGCCTGATTGCCGTTGGCGAGACCGTGGCTGCCATGATCGTTGAACCTATTCAGATTGCAGCCGGGGTTTTGATTCCGCCGGAGGACTACCTCCAGCAAATTCGTGAAATTTGCGACCATTATGGAGTGTTGCTGATTATAGATGAAATTCAAACCGGAATGGGAAGAACCGGAATGTTTTGGGCCTGCGAAGACTATGGGGTGGTTCCCGACATCCTGGTCTTTGGAAATGCATTTGGCGGCGGGGTTATGCCGATTACGGGCATCATTTTCAAAAAACATCTCTGGGTAGAAGAACTGGCAGACAATCCCTGGATATTAGGCCAATCCACATCCGGAGGTAATCCCCTGGCTTGTGCGGCGGCCATTGCAACAATTAAATTTATTATTGAAAATGATATTTCGGACCAAATCGCGAAAAAGGGCGATTATATCATGGAGAAGTTGAAAGATCTCCAGATGAGACATCCAATTCTGCTGGACGTTCGCGGAAAGGGCCTTCTTATCGGCCTGGAATTTCCGACCCCGGAAATCGGCACGGCCGTATCTCAAGCACTTTTTCAAAGAGGAGTGGTAACAGGGGGAGCCTTTAATAACGCAAAAATTATTAAAATTGAGCCTGCTGGAGTGATCAGCCTTGAGACCATCGACAAGATCATTGCCAAACTGGATGGAGCTATGTCGATGGTGGCTCAAGAATTCGCATTGAGCTCGAGTCAGTCCGCGCCCGATGCTGTTTTTTTAACAAACTAAAACAAGGAGGGAAATAATGCCGGACCGCATTTGGGTCAGAATGGGTGACGGGGAACGCGTCTCGATGACCCAGGCTGAAGTAAAAGAAGATCTGTTGATGGGAACACGCGATGCCGCCGACAAGGGCCGGATTCCGGAACTTACCCGGGAAGAACTGGATCAGTTGTTTGAGATTTTCGCCGATCCGAATCGTATTGTCGCTGTGTCCCCTGGTGAAGAAGTTATCACCACCGATGACGGGGCCTCCGGTATAATGGTTGTGGACCAGCCCGATGGCGGAACCGCATTGCCCATGGGATATTTCAATGCCGTTTTGGCTTTTGAACGCATATGCTGCGCCGATACGGCAGGCATGGGGCATTACGATTACAGCTGTAAACCCGTAAAATCGATCATTAATTACGAAAAACAGCGTTATTACATGTATTCACAGGCCACTACAATTCCGCTGATTTACGGTACCCAGCCCAACCTGGGGTTATACTTTCAGCCGGACGGCCCTTTTCCCAACGCTGCCGAACTGATCCCTCGAGGAAAAATCGAGGAAGCCCGACGCGCCCAGGAAATGGCCGCCGAGGCCCTGATCGAAGACCTGGTGTTTTGTGCCAGAGAGCTCTACGAAGTCGGTTGCGACGGGTTCAATTTCGATACCAGCGGCTCGGCCGGTGATGCTGATTTTTATGCCACTCTCAAGGCGGCTGCAGAGTTGAAGACCATCGCCCCGGATATGGCGGTTGAAATCGGAATGGCCAGTGAATTTGTTCTCGGCCTTCACGGAGGTATCGAATACAACGGCAAACGCCTTGCGGGCATGTTCCCCCACGAACAGGTCAAGGTGGTCGAGGAAGCCGGAGCCGACATTTTCGGACCGGCCATTAACGTCAGCACGACCGAATCAACCCCGTGGAACCTTGCCCGCGCGGTAACTTTTGTCAAGGAAACGGTGGCTGTGGCCCACATTCCGGTACATCCCAATGTGGGCATGGGGGTATGCGGGGTACCAATGGTCGAGGTACCGCCCATTGACAGTGTTACGCGTGCCTCCAAGGCACTGGTGCGGATCGGCAAGGCGGATGGTTTGTAGGTTGGCGTCGGAGACCCTTTTGGCATGTCAACCGCCCATATCATGGCATCGGGAATGTGTGGCATTCGAACCGCCGGAGATCTGGTGGCCTGGATGCAATTGACCCGACACATGAAAATTAATGACGCCAAGCAGTACGTGGCAGGTAAGTTGGGAATTGACGTGATGGACCTGTGCAATGAAGATGTAATGCAGGAAGTACGGAAAAAATTCGATATCGGCAATATCTGTGCCGCCGCCGACGGTGTCAAAGGTATAACGGCCAAATCCAGAATTGCCGAACTGCTGGATATATCGATTCATTCGGTGGATGTGTTTAAATCGAAGTTGACCGCGCCTTTACATTAGTATATTTTTTTACGCTCTTAGACACAAAAATGACAGGGCAGCCCCGGGCGCCAATCCGCGCCCGGGGCAAATTGGCAATAACAACTTTAAAATCGGAGGTTATGATGATGAACGGAAAGCGCACACTTTGTATTCTATTAGCTGCAACGATGGCATTGTTTTTGTCCGGGGCACCCTCGGCGATTGGAAAAGAGGTTCTCCACGTATACAACTGGTCCGATTATATGGACGAAGGACCCGGGGGCCCGGTCTCCGTTTTTGAAAAACAGACCGGCATCGATGTTACCTATGATGTTTTTGACAGCAACGAAGTCCTGGAGGCAAAACTGCTCTCGGGTAAAACCGGATACGACATCGTGTTTCCTTCCAACAACTTTATCGGCCGCCAAATTAATGCCGGGGTGTTCAGGGAACTGGATCGCTCCAAGCTGCCAAACTACAAGCATCTCGATAAAGGTATCCTGAAAGTGCTGGAGACAGTGGATCCGGGAAATAAATTTGCGATCCCTTACATGTGGGGGACAACGGGAATCGGCTACAATGTGAAAAAAGTACAGGCTGCCTTTGGCGGGAACGCTCCGGTGGACAGCTGGGACCTGGTTTTCAAACCTGAAAATGCCGCTAAATTAAAAGATATCGGTCTGGTGTTTCTTGACGATCCCAGCGAAATCCTTTCAGCGGCCCTCCATTATATGGGGTTAGACCCCAACAGTATGAATAAAAAGGACTACACCGACAAGGTTCTACCCATGCTGATGAAAATCCGTCCCTATATAAAATATTTTCATTCATCACAGTACATCAACGACCTGGCCAACGGCGATATCGGGGTCTGTATCGGATGGTCCGGTGATATTCTGCAGGCACGTGACCGCGCGGCTGAAGCCGGGGCCGGGGTTGAAGTGGCTTATTCGATCCCCAAGGAAGGCGCGGCAACCTGGTTTGATATGATAGCGATCCCGTCGGACGCCGACAATGTTGACAACGCCCACAAATTCCTTGATTTTCTCATGGAACCGGAGGTCATAGCGGGAATCACTAACTATGTATCATTCCCCAGCGCTAATGCGGATGCGATGCAATATGTCGATGAGGCAATCCGAAACGACAAGGCGATCTATCCTTCGGCGGAGACCATGAAGGGGCTTTTTACCATGAAGGTGATGCCGCCCAAGATTTCACGCGTAAGGAATCGGGTGTGGACCAAATTAAAGACCGGTCAATAATTTGTCAGGTATAAAATCCTGTCATGCATTAAATGTTGATGTATGGCAGGAGATTCATCCGCTATTATATAACCTTCAGCGATCAGCAGTTAGCTTTTAGCAATTAGCACAATAATTTCAACATATTGTTAAAGATTATCATTTCACCCAATGGGTAAAAATCGTGTTATTGGTAAACTCCTAAAATATAGGAGCTAACCGCTAATTGCTAAAAGCTGATCGCTCACCTGCTCAGGCTGTTGGCGGGGTTCGAGATACTCACTGACGGACAGATTACCATTGACGGGGAAAACATGCAGTCGATCCAGCCGTATAACCGCCCGGTCAACATGATGTTTCAATCCTATGCCCTGTTTCCCCACATGACGGTTGCCAAAAATATTGCCTTCGGCCTTAAGCAGGACCGGATTCCCAAAGCGGACATCAAAAAACGCGTGGAAGAACTCCTGGAACTGGTGCACATGAAACAACTTTTCAATCGTTTTCCCCACCAGCTTTCCGGCGGACAGCGCCAGCGCGTCGCATTGGCGCGAAGTCTGGCCAAAAGGCCGAAATTGCTGCTCCTGGACGAACCCATGGCTGCGCTGGATAAAAAACTCCGGGGTCAAATGCAGTTGGAGGTGGTCAACATCATCGAAAGGGTCGGCGTGACCTGCGTGATGGTGACCCATGATCAGGAAGAGGCCATGACCATGGCCACCCGGATCGGCGTGATGCATGACGGCAAACTCCTGCAGACCGGCACCCCCCATGAGGTGTATGAATATCCCAATTGCCGGCGGACAGCGGAGTTTATCGGTACCGTCAATATTTTTAAGGGGACTATCATCGAAAGCTCCGCCGACCATGTTATCATCGACGCCCCTGAACTCGATCAGAAAATTTACGTTAACCACGGGGTATCGAGTTCGACGGGAGCAACGGTCTGGGTCGCCGTAAGACCTGAAAAAATGGTTATCAACAAAGTTCCGCCGTCTGATCAATATAACTATTCCCGGGGAAAGGTGGAGGAGATTGCCTATGTTGGAGGCCTGTCGGCCTATTATATCAAGACCCAAAGCAACAAAGTGATAAGCGCCACCCTTGCAAACGTTGACCGCCTCGCTGAAAACCGCCTTACCTGGGATGATGAAGTCTATCTTAGCTGGCAGCCGGACGCAGCGGAGGTGTTGACATGGTAATAAAGCGATTCCTTCCTTCCGGCCGAACAACGGTAATCGGTATTCCTTTTCTCTGGTTGCTGCTGTTCTTGGTAATTCCCTTTGCTATCGTACTGAAAATCAGTTTTGCCGAAATGGCGGTTGCCAGGCCGCCGTTTACCGAGCTTTTCACTTTTGCGGAAGAAAAACTTTCCGTCATCTTGAATTTGGGAAACTACCTTTTTCTGATCGAGGATCACCTCTACACCGC
>NBLJ01000126.1 GCA_002084545.1 Desulfobacteraceae bacterium 4572_123
CCCTCCTTTTGCCCCACGAGCCCTCTCACCCTTGGGCACGATTGCTGTGAGGTGGCCATTGAAGCGGCCCGGGCCGGGCTCGGTCTTGTGGTCATGATCATGCCCCTTTCCGGGGGTACCGCGCCCGCTACGCTTGCCGGGACCGTGGCGTTGGGCTTGGCCGAGCAACTGGCTGGTCTGGTCCTGGTACAGCTCGCGCGCAAAGGGGCCCCCGTGACCATGGGCAGCGCTACCACCATTATGGATCTTAAAACCGCCGTAAGCGCCATGGGCGCCCCTGAGTCCGGTCTCATCAACGCGGGCCTGGTCCAGATGGCTGCCCATTACGGGCTTCCCAGCCGGGTAGCCTGCGGGGTGTCCGATGCAAAAAGTCTGTGCCCTCAATCCGGTTACGAGTATGCTGTCAACGCTCTTTCAGCAGCCCTTTCCGGAGCCACCATCGTTTTCGGCGGGGGTGCATTGGAATCGGGTCTCACCCATAGTCCGGCCAAACTGGTTATGGATCACGAATGTATGGGCAATATTCGAAAAATTTCAGGCGGTCTGAACGTTTCCGACGAAACCCTGGCCCTGGATGTTATTCGCGAAGTTGGCCCCTCCGGCGATTTTTTGACCCATTTGCACACTTTCCAGCATATGCGGGAGCAGTCCCGGGGTGAAATTTTCGACAGAAAACCCCGGGCAACCTGGGAAAAAGCCGGCAAGTCAGGTGGCGCAGTGGACTTGGCCCTCCAAAAAGCGAAAAAAATAATGGCCGCACCGCCCACGGACCCGCTGCCCGATGCAATAACCGATATTCTTGATGAAATTGTTGCCGATTTTGACCGACGGCTTATAATGGAACAGGACTGAAGGTAGAAGGTGAAAGGTTGAAGGTGCTTTCAGCCTTTTATTTAAACAACATAAACCAGAAAACTTTTGACTCTTATTGGAGGTAACGATTCATGTCAGATAAAAAAACTTCAATTCAACTTGATGCGGACGGCAATTTACTGGTACCGTCCCGACCGATAATACCCTTTATTGAGGGAGACGGTACCGGCCCGGACATCTGGCGGGCCACACGGGCGGTCCTTGATGCGGCTGTGATAAAAAGCTACGACGGACAGCGAAGGATCGACTGGCTGGAGATACTGGCCGGTGAAAAGGCCTTTAAGACGACCGGGGAGTGGCTGCCGGAGAAAACTGTTGAAAAAATCCGGCAGTATCACGTGGCCATCAAAGGCCCGCTGACCACGCCCGTGGGCAGGGGTATCCGAAGTGTCAACGTGGCGCTGAGGCAGATACTGGATCTTTATGCCTGCGTTCGACCGGTTAAGTATCTTGCCGGCACACCCAGTCCCATGCAGCAGCCCGCCGATGTGGACATGATCGTCTTCCGGGAAAACACCGAAGACGTGTATGCCGGGATCGAATGGGAAGCCGGTTCACCGGTGGCAGAAAAGGTCATTGATCTGGTGGCAACAGAAACCGGTCGACGGATACGGCCGGATTCGGGTATCGGCATAAAACCCATGAGCCGCACAGGCACACGGCGCCTTGTAATCAAAGCCATTGAATATGCAATTGAAAACGATAAAAAAAGTGTCACCCTTGTCCATAAAGGCAATATCATGAAATATACCGAAGGCGCCTTTCGAAACTGGGGCTACGAAGCTGCAGAGGAATGTTTTGCTGATCAGATCATCACCGAAAAAGAGGTGTGGGATAAACATGACGGACAGGTGCCCGATGGTAAAATCGTGATCAAGGATCGCATTGCCGATGCCATGTTTCAGCAGATCCTCCTGCGGCCGGCGGAATATGATGTACTGGCAATGCCCAATTTAAATGGGGACTATATGTCCGATGCACTGGCAGCCATGGTAGGGGGCCTTGGCATGGCTCCCGGCGCCAATATCGGAGACGGATGCGCTGTTTTTGAAGCCACTCATGGCACGGCACCCAAATATGCCGGTCAGGACAAGGTAAACCCGGGATCGCTGATTCTTTCAGGTACGATGATGCTCGATCATCTGGGCTGGAAAGAGGCTGCCGTCCTGATCCGCGATCAAATCGGCCGTCTCGTAGCGGAGAAAACAGTCACCTATGATCTGGCCCGTCAAATTCAGGGAGCCAGAGAGGTGAAATGTTCTGAATTTGCCCAGGCAATTATAGCCGGCATGTAAAATAAACCGGTCTTACCGGTCAATACTATACGCTTCGGAGAAGTACATGGATAAACATGAATTTGTAAAAACGGTTTCAGTGGGGGAGCAGGACTACGCAGTGTATGATATCGGGTATCTGGAAAAAAAGGGCCTGGCGCAAATAAGCCGGCTGCCTTATTCAATCAGGGTATTGGTGGAGAACCTGCTTCGCAGATTAGATAACGACATTGTAATGGAAAAAGATCTGCTCAATGTCGCCAGATGGCAAAAACAATATGCCATGCCGATTGAGATTCCCTATTATCCGGCCCGGGTCCTCCTCCAGGATTTTACCGGGGTGCCGGCCATCGTGGACCTGGCGGCCATGCGTGATGCCATGGCACGAATGGGCGGTGATCCTGAAAAAATAAACCCGCTGGTGCCGGTTGATCTTATCATTGACCATTCCGTGCAGGCGGACTTTCACGGTACTGCCGACTGTCAGCAGTTGAATGTGGCAAGAGAATACGAACGAAACGCCGAACGATACGCACTGTTAAAATGGGCACAGAAAAATTTTGATAACCTTCGTATCGTGCCGCCCCGCTCGGGTATCTGCCACCAGGTAAACCTGGAATATTTGTGCCGCGGCATCATGACAAGCGAGATAAACGGCAAAACCGCGGCCTTTCCGGACACGCTGGTGGGAACCGATTCCCACAGCACCATGATCAACGGAATCGGTGTGATGGGATGGGGAGTCGGCGGCATCGAGGCCGAGGCGGTCATGCTCGGGCAGCCCTATTACATGGCGATTCCGGAGGTCATTGGAGTAAAATTGACAGGTGAATTGAAACAGGGTGTTACAGCCACGGATCTTGCCCTGTACGTTACCCGGAAACTTAGAGAATATGGCGTGGTTGAAAAATTCGTGGAATTTTTCGGACCGGCGGTCAAATCTCTGCCGGTTCCGGACCGTGCCACACTGGCCAACATGGCCCCGGAATACGGGGCCACCATGGGCTTTTTCCCCATCGATGAAAAAACAGTGGACTATCTGAAGATAACCGGCCGCCGGAAGCAGGCTGAAAGGGTATCTGCATGCGCCCGGGCCATGCATCTTTTTTACACGGGTGAAACAGATCCGGACTACACCGATGTAGTTGAAATTAATCTTGACACAGTGGAACCTGCCGTTGCCGGCCCGAAGCGTCCCCAGGACAGAATTCAGCTCAAGGATCTGAAAGCCGGGTTTGCCCGCATAATGCGCGATGATAAAAGTACCGGTCAGACCGGAAACGACCCCGGTGAGTTGTTACCCGTCAACATTAACGGCCACCCTGATAAAATCGGTCACGGGAGTGTTGTAATGGCTGCCATTACCTCATGCACGAACACGTCAAATCCCCATGTGATGATAGGCGCCGGGCTGCTGGCGCGAAATGCCGTCAAGCGGGGGTTGCGAACACCGTCTTTTGTGAAAACGGTTTTAGCGCCGGGTTCAAGGGCGGTGACAAAATACCTTGAAAGCGCCGGGTTGATGCCCTACCTGGAAGCCCTCGGGTTTCATACGGCAGGCTATGGCTGCATGACCTGTATCGGCAATGGAGGTCTCCTGTACCCGGATGTGGAGCAGGCCGTTAAAACAAATGATCTGAATGTTGCGGCGGTACTCTCGGGAAATCGAAATTTTGAAGCCCGCATTCATCCGCACATTAAATCTAATTTTCTTGCCTCTCCCATGCTGGTTGTGGCCTTTGCCTTGACCGGGCGAATTGATATGGATTTATCTTCAGAACCGGTGGGTATCGACCCCAACGGTTGTCCGGTATACCTGAAGGATCTCTGGCCTGAAACCTCGGAAATTATGCAGTCGGTAACCGATCATGTAAAGCCGGAATGCTTTGCCGCGGCGTACGAATCGATTTTCGACGGTGACGATTTCTGGCAGAAGCTGGACACGGGCAAGGGTACTACTTTTGCCTGGGATGAAAAATCATCTTATATAAAATCACCCCCATATTTCGACAAAATGCCGAAAAAGCCGGAAACATGTGCCGACATCAGGGAAGCAAGGACCCTGCTGCGACTGGGCGATACGGTGACAACCGATCACATATCTCCTGCAGGCGCCATCCCTGAAGACTATCCCGCCGGGCAGTACCTGTCGTCGCAGGATATCGAACCGGCGGACTATAACTCCTATGGCTCACGCCGGGGCAATCATGAAGTAATGATGCGGGGCACGTTCGGCAATGTTCGGCTCAAAAACCTGCTGGCACCTTCAACAACGGGCGGTTTTACGAAAAAACTCCCTGAAAACAGACAAATGTATGTTTTTGATGCCGCCATGGCCTACGCATCCGAGAAAACACCGCTGGTAGTGCTGGGCGGCAGTGCATATGGTACCGGTTCTTCACGGGACTGGGCCGCCAAAGGCACCGCGCTGCTGGGCGTCAAAGCGGTTATCACAAAATCTTTTGAACGGATTCACCGCGGCAACCTGCTGGGAATGGGCGTTCTGCCGCTGGTTTTTAAAAACGGTGAAAGCTGTGAGAGCCTTGGATTGGACGGCTTCGAAATTTTCACCATCATCGGCATAAAGGATATCAAACCGCGAAAAACACTGACCGTCAACGCTGAAAAAACAGATGGCAATGCCATCTCTTTTGAAGTAATGGCCAGGCTTGATACAAATGTTGAGGTTACCTATTTTAAAAACGGCGGCATCTTGCCTTTTGTATTAAGAAAGCTGTTAAAGGTTGAAAATTCCTCGCAGTAATTTTTTTTCACCACCAATGAAAAAAATTGTAAACAAAAGCTGCCGATCTTTCGTCTCCTGTATCAAACACACCACACAATTAGGAGGCAAAAGATGAAAAAAGTAATGTTACTGACCACCGTATTGGCATTCATGGGCCTGATTACCGCTTCGGCGGCCTTCGCTGGAAGGGTAGGCCACCGCCAGATCAAGCAGGACAAGAGAATCGTTCAGGGTCTCAGAAGTGGGGAACTCACCCGCGGTGAAACCCGGCACCTGGTTAAACAGCAGCACCGGATCCAGCATGCGAAACATCGAGCCTGGTCTGACGGGGAACTCACACTGAAAGAGCGGGCCGGTCTGGAGCTATATCAGGACAAGGCCAGCGCCGATATCTACCGGTTAAAGCACAATGGCCGCAACAGAAATTAGCCGGACGGGACGTCATTGGGGGTATTGATCTATTGATATAGATTATTCCATCACCTTACCCGTTATACCCCACGTTCGGGGCCCACCTGCGATGGCCCCCTATTATTGCCATTACATGTAAGACCGAAACAACCGGCCCCCGGTAATCACCGGGGGCCGTCATATCCATTACGGTTTACTGGCGCAAGAGCAAACCGGCCATTGTAAAAATCAATTTTAATCTGTATAAATAACGGCAAAATAAATACGGCACCCTGAAACAACCCCGATGAAAAACTGTTTTAAAAATTTTCATCGCAGAAAGAGGATACCATGGAAATCAGTTCACGCTTTGCCGGTACGCCATTAAAACAATACCAGACAATAGTGACACCCCGGGCTGCCATGAATTATGCCGCCGCTGTAAATGACACCAATCCCTGCTATTTTGATGACCAGGGTCATACCGGTGTCCTGGTCCATCCCATGACTGCCGTTGCCGTTACCTGGGAAATCACCGGAAAAATATGGGAATTTATTGAAGATACCGATTTTCCCATGGAGGTTCTGCTCACCCAGGTTCACTATTCCGAAGACCTTTTATTTCATCGCATGGTAGTTCCCGGCGAGCCCCTGATCATAAAGGGCCAGATAGCCGCCATTTTACCCCACGGGGCAGGCACCCGCGTGGTGATTCAATATGATGCCATGGATACAAAAGGGTCGCCGGTATTTACTGAATATTTAGGGGCCCTGATGCGGGGTGTTACCTGCCCCGACAACGGTTCAGGCGAAAAAAGCCTGCCATCGGTACCTCACCGGCAGGATATTCCCGGATCATACTGGACGGCACCGGTGGATATCGATCCCATGCGCCCTTATATCTACGATGGCTGCACAAACATCGTCTTTCCCATCCACACCTCTAAAAAATTCGCAAAAGAGGTGGGGCTCCCGGGCATCATTCTTCAGGGAACCGCGACCCTGGCCTTTGCTGTACGGGAAATCATAGACAAAGAAGCAAATGGCAGCCCGGCCCTGTTAAAGCGCCTCTCCTGCCGATTTACCGGCATGGTTACCCCGGGCACACGGATATGGGTGCAGGTCACCGGGATAGAAAAATCGGATAACGGGAAGAATCTTTTTTTCGAGGTCCTCAACCCTGACAAGCGCAATGTTATTTCTAACGGGTATGCCCTGATCCGGACAAACCGGCAAATTGAAACTAACCTGGCAAAGCCGGAACCAAATTAAATATTGAGAAGTGAGAATTGAAAACTTGTGGCATCGCTCCTGCCCGCCATCGGCTTTGCCTCAGGCGAGGCGGGCGGGTCGCTCTTTCTTTTTTATTAAAATCGATAGCATTCCTTCATTATTCAATTATCCACTATTCACTTTTCAACGAGCTCCCCCCGACGGCCCGTCAATGAGAATTTTTCTCAACTTCACTACAAACCAGACAATGGCAAACAAAAGCGCCGGCAAATAAAGCCACCAGGCAAAAGGGTTGGGAATCCCCGTTCTTTCACTATCACCGGGGAGTTGAAGGATATTCCGCCAATCCCAGCAAAAGGCCACGATCATGACCAGCCCGCAGCTCAGCTCAACTGCCATATCGTACCATCGCCAGCGGACATCATATCCCTTTGTATCATAATAGATAATAAGGGTACCTGCCGCCGCCATGGCAAATGCAATCAATAACGGGGTGATAACCGGGCCGACCCAGGGCAGGGGCACATAAAACAAAAGATCCCATGTCATGATGCTTTCGGGCCATCCCACCATGACATACAGCCAGATGTAATAAAATATATCCCATATACCAAAGGCAATCATAAAAAAGCAAAACCGTTGGAATCTGTTTTTTCCGGCAATCCAGCCCACTGCCGCGAGCATGGTTATGGTGGCAATTTCACGGCCAAGCTCGATTCGAACCAGAGGATCGATAACATGTTTGCCATTTTCCCACTTCACGATCAGGGGGAAGCTGAATCCGCCGTCAAAATAAATTTCGCGGAGATATACAACAACAGCGCTTTCAACCCATGCAAAGGCAATGGCAAAAATCACCACCCAGGCCCAATTTCCATAGGCATTTTTTGATATATTTTCGAAATGAATATTTACCATTTCCTACCGTCAAATTCCCATATTGAGGTTTAGTTTTCGTTATTGATCCATCACTGCTTCGTTCTTTTTTGAACGAGTTCAGCTATAAATCCGGCAAACGGTTTTATATTTTTTCTTACGCTCGCTTCTTCCAGCGCAGCCATGTAATCGTTACGGGTTTCAAGCGGAATAACTGTCCATGGATAGCCGCCACTTGCTAACATAACATTCATAAAAAATCTTCCCATACGGCCATTGAAAGCCTGCCCGCGGCAGTCGATTTATGAAAAGTATAGCAGATCATCTGCGTTAAAAACAGCCATAGTTTTGCATAATTTTTCTAAAAAGCGATTGATGACAACTTGACCACGTCGGATTCCTCTGCTATTATTTTATTAGCTGTTATCAAAAAAGATTCTTATCAATGGCCAATTCCATAAGCTGCCTAAACAGCATCTTTCGATGGAGCGCTTAGTTGCCCCTTAAAAGAATTTGATCAACAAATCAAACCATATCATTAAAGGAGGAAATTCATGTCGAAAAAATTCTTATTAACCGCTTTTTGTAAGGACCGGCCCGGCATCGTAGCTGACATTTCCCAGGTGATCTATGAAAACGAATGCAACCTGGAAGATTCAGCCATGACCAACCTCGCCGGCGAGTTTGCCATCCTTTTACTGTTCTCCTCCATGTCGGCGGAAAACAATGTTGATTTACAGGAAAAGCTATCCGGAGAATGCCGCCGGCTGGAGAGAGACAAGGGCATCACAGCCTTTATCCGGCCTGTAAGTTCGGAAAAACCGGAATTCAAAACAGATAGTGGGACTGCCATTTACAGTATGACCATTCTGGTTGAACTCCCAAAAAAATTATCTCCGGAAAGTATCGAAGAGAAACTGAATAGAATTGGCGATCAATTGAATGTGGATGTCTCCATCGATTGATCTTCCAGCCCTAGTGTATTTTGGGGAATCTCCATTGGATTATTGGTTTATCCGCGCCATGAGGTTCAAAAAGGGGGTTTTGTGTCAAAGCTGATAAACGGTTGAACCGCCGCCACGGACACAGGAGAACATTTCATGCACATCACTTTTTTTGGAGCGGTAAGGGAAGTAACAGGATCGATGCACATGCTGGTCAACGGGGAAGACCGCATCCTTCTCGATTGCGGCATGTTCCAGGGACGCCGCAAGGAGAGCGCCGAAAAAAATCGCATCCTGCCCTTTGACCCCGCCATCATCACCAATGTCGTGCTTTCCCATGCCCACATCGACCATTCCGGCCGCATTCCCATGCTGACCCGTGACAGTTTCGCCGGCCGTGTTTTCTGCTCCCGGGTTACCCATGATGCCTGCGAATACCTGCTGGCCGACAGCGCCCACATCCAGGAATCGGACGCCGATTACCTCAATTACAAGCTGGTGCGCAACCAGCTTTTCAAAATGAACCCCGGGAAAAAGGGGCGTAAAATTTTTGAAAAGGCCGCCCGTAAACTGAAAAAAAACGGACACCGCATCGATTCGGAAATCATCGAAGACTTCATCCGCCGGTTTCATTTAAATGGTGTTAAGCCCCTGTACACAAGTGACGATGCCGTCAAGGCGCTGGACTGCTTCTCAGGATATCCCTATCATACCCCCTTTACCATCGGAGACAAGATGACTTGTACCCTGTATGACGCCGGGCATATCCTGGGATCGGCCATATCGGTGATTCGTACCGCGGTCAACGGCCGGCATAAAACCGTCTGCTACACCGGCGACATCGGTCGCTTCGACAAACCTATCCTTGAAGACCCCACAATGACCTTCTCCAAGAAAGATCTTGATGTCGATCTGTTAATCATGGAGAGTACTTACGGCAACCGTGAACACCCCCCTGTAAAGGACCTCAAGCCGGAACTGCAGACCATTCTCAACGAAACCTTCGAACGGGGCGGCAGCGTCCTTATTCCGGCGTTTGCCTACGGCAGGACCCAGGAACTGCTCTACTACATCCATGAACTGTATCAGGAAGGACTGGTAAATAAAGTTCCCATATACGTAGACAGCCCACTGGCCACACGGCTCACAAAGGTGTTCGGGGAGCATCCGGAAGTCTATGACAACGACACACACACGACCTTTTTGCAAAAAGGCAAAAATCCCTTTTCCATGCCCCAGCTTAAATTCGTCGGCTCCGTGGAGGAGTCCATGGCATTAAACCGCGATGAAAGCCCCCACATCGTCCTGTCCGCATCAGGCATGTGTGAAGCCGGCCGCATTCTCCACCATTTGCGGCACAAGATCCACAATCCCAGGCACACCATTCTGATAGTCGGTTTCATGGCGAAGCATACCCTTGGCAGGCGGCTTCTCGATCAGGGCAAAGCTTATACCGATGCCGGCCGCAAAGGCAGCGCTCCGATGGTAAAAATCCTCAATAAGGAGTATCCCCTCAAGGCCCATGTACACATGATCGGCGGGTTCAGCGCTCATGCCGACAAAAAGGAAATGCTGACATTCCTGAAGCAGTCGAACCTGAAGATCAGAAAAATCGCCGTGGTTCACGGTGAAAAGGATCAGTCCCTCGCCTTCGCGGACACTCTGAACAGGGAAGGATTCGATGCCATCGTTCCCCGTGTGGGGCAGTCGATCAGGATCGACTGATCATGGCAGGATATCGGGAATCAGTTCGGGACGATTGGAATATAGATGTCAGCCTCTGCGCCGATGATATAGGAAAAAATTCCGTCAGTTTGAAGGTCCATGCAGATACCAAGGAGGGTACCCGGATACTTTTTGTCCGGGATATCGTCTACCTGCCCCTGCGACAGGACCTTATCCCAAAACCGAGGTATCTCAATAAAATTTCTTCCTTCATTTGCCGTTGTCTTCAATTCAATGCCGATAATGGAAAATGACTCTTTGGTGACAATTTCATATTCCATGGTTCCTTATCTTTTTCGCAGCACGGTGTTTGCTGCTAAATCCGTTCAATATTCAGCGCCTAAGAAGTAAAATATTTTATTGAACAAGTCCGAAGATCAAGTTTTAAAACAGGTGTAAACTTGTAGGTGAAGGACAGAAAAAATGTAAACTTTTTCAGCGTTCAATCGTCTGTATTAATAAAAGCGCGTTTGAATGAAATAAAATGCGGTTTTAAAAATACCCGTATCAAGTCAACTTAGCAGCATAAACTACTAAGGGAGGAATCAATATGCGAGAAAAAATAGTCAAGACAATAGGAATTTCGCTGGCTCTGTTGCTGATCGGCGGCGGTGTCGCCTGGGCCGACAAGAAGCATGGTAACCGTAATCAAAATCAAAAAGCCAGAATCCAACAAGGCGTTCGGACCGGTGAAATTACAAAATGTGAATTGAAGAGGTTAAGAAAAGAACAGGCCCGAATTCATGCGGCCAGAAGGCATGCTGCAGCGGATGGATGCATAAGCCGCCGTGAAAGGCAACACCTGCAACGGATGCGGGACAGGGCCGGCCGCCATATTTATTTTGCCAAACATAATCCATGGACAACCTGCCCGCCCAGGGCACATAAAAAGCATCATGCCCATTACCGGCAACACGCACCCGCGCCGGTTCTCAGCAATGACTGGTTCTATTTCGGCGGTCATATTAATCAGCCGGGATGGGGCTTTGGCTGGGCAACCGGGGGCGGTTTCTGACAGCCTGCTTGCGTGAAAAAAGCGTTTTTATATTCCGGCATCAAAAAAGGGGCTGTTTACCAGCAGCGACGATCTCTTGGATCGGCAAGCAGGATAAACAGCCCCTTTTCGTCAATGTCGGCAATGTATTATTACTTTATCCAGCGAGGTACCTGAAACTTGTAATCTCTATACGGTTTGATCGGTGGGTCTGTGTAAAGCGCAACCAGTTGCCCGTTTTGCACCTGATAGTGAACGATAGGAGCAGCGGGCTGTGCATGCCAGGTATTGTTTTCACCGAATTTGATCTTACCCTGCAATCCGTCGTAACCAGCTTCTTTTAGATGTTTGTTAACCGCTTTAAAATCATACTCATCCCCTGCGGCTTTAACCGCATCGGCCCAGGCCATCACGCCGGTATAGGCGATCCATGAACCGGCGGGAATTGTATGCTTATAGGTGCTCATATATTTATCCACCCAGGCCTGACATTTGGCATCCGGTGCTGCAGGTGCCGGCATACCGGCAGGCATTTCACCGACAATGCCATCAGCATCTTTACCCATGGTTGTCAACACTTCAAGCGGTGTAATACTCCAGCCGTAGCTGAGAATCGAATTGGTTGGTTTTTTAATGAACTGGCGAAAAAAAGTAATGACTTCCTGGGAACTGGGGATCTCTATATGGATGATCGCCGGATTGATCCTTCTAACTTTAGTTAAAATGGGTCCCCACTCATTCGTGCCGTAAGGAACGGTTTCGCGTTTCGCCACTTTCCAGCCTATTTTTTTGAACCGTTTTGACAGGGTGTCACCCACTTCTATTCCCCATGCATCATCGGTGTTGATGATCACGATTTTTTTATTGGGATACTCATAGGGCAGAGCAGTCAGCATATTGAACATACTGTTCGCCTGATCACCACCGGTATCGGTGATGAAATATGTATTGTAATATTTTTCAGGATCACTCTTGTATACTTCAACAGCAGGCAGTGCACCATCATCACAGAAAAAGGGTGCGTCATATTTACCGTAGGCACGTATGTCCTGCCCCCAACCGGCCCATCCGGCATGAACCGATGTGACCTTCATTTTGCCGCACAGGTAGTCAGCCCCCTGCATAACGGTCTCGGGGGCAAACTCCTGGGAGTCAAAACGAACAATCTCAATCTGTTTTCCAAGTAAACCACCACTTTGGTTTATCTCGTTTGTAGCCATTTCAATGCCTTTCCAGTAATTGTCTCCTGAACCGGCATATGCTCCGGTCATGGCCAGAGGAACTCCTATTTTAATGGTTTCAGCCGCAAAGGCCCAGGGGCCAACCAACATAAAAACCGCCATGATAACTACCAAAAATTTTAGCTTTTTCATTAAACGTCTCCTTTTTGAAAATATGATATATTGATTTTAAAGAACTTGTTCTCCCATCAAGCGAACTAACCTAATTTTCGCTGTAGAGGAGAAAACTTTTGAACCAGACCTACTACTCCATCCCGAAGGAACAGAACAAGAATTACTACCAGGGCGCCCATTATCAGGGGACGATACATGCCCATGGGAGCCAGAAGCTGATTAACGGTTACAGTGATAACCGCGCCAACAACTACACCTGGATATTTGCCGATACCGCCGATTACCATCATTATCATCAAAATTGTAAATACATCCATGCTCAGCATTTTTGTCGACAGCATGCCGACATAGTGTGCATAGAGAGCCCCGAACAAACCTGTTATAAAAGAGGTAATGGCAAACACCAGCAGCTTGTACTTGAAAGCACTGATCCCCAGACTTGTGGCAAAGTTTTCGGAATCTTTCAGGGCCAGAAAAGCCGTGCCCCAGTAGGATTTAATAATCAAAGCAAGAATCAGCGTGCAGATAATAGTCACGAAAAATGTTAAATAGAAAAACGGCACCAGATGCGCGGAACTGAATGCGACTCCGAAAAAATTGATGGGGGGTATGGTGAGAATTCCCTGGGCTCCTCCTGAGCCGATTGCCCTGCCGAGGGGGCCCCTTAAAAATGGTATTAAACCAGGGCGACATAGGGGCCTGCAAGTTTGAGGCAGGGCAGACCCACAATCACACCCAGCGCTCCTGTAATTACGCCCGCCATTATTATGGCAAAGACAGGAGGTATGCCCAGCGAAACGGAAAGTATGGCCGAAGCATATGCAAACATCCCAGCAGGAGGCAACAACCGCCCATATCAATATCATGATTAAAATATTCATAATATAGGGAGTGTTACTAAAAAAAAGAGGCATAATTCCCATTACACAATAAAAACCGCCTAAAATCAGGAGCATGCGTTTCAAACTCATAATTTACTCTCTTCCCATCAAACCCTGAGGGCGTACAGCCAGGGTGACTAAAAGCAATGTTAAAGTAGCAATCTGCACATATATCATTCCGAAATGCCATCCAACGAAAGCCTCCAGCATTCCCAGAATAAAAGCGGCATAAAGACTGCCGCTGATTGAACCCATGCCCCCGAAAGCAGTGATGACCCATGCTTTTATCATGATATTGGTGCTGCCCATGGGGTCAATGAAGTTTTTCTGACAGAGCAATATTCCGCCAAGACCAACCATTATCGTTGAAATCGCAAAAGTAGCGGCAAAAACAAAATCCTTGGGAATGCCCACAATTTTAGCTCCTGCCGGATTTTGCGCAACAGCCTGTACCGCCATCCCGGTACGGGTGTTGGTAAGAAGCCATCCGAAACAAATCATGCCGCCGACAGACAATATGAAAATCACGATGTCCTGATTGAAAAGTACCACCTGTCCAAGTTCAATGGTCCCTTCGATCATGCCCGGCAAGGATTTAATACGGGGTCCGAATACAGCCTGATAGCCAAAATCCATAAAAAGCGACAGGCCCAGGGTCAGCATCATCACTTTCATCTCCCAGTCATCATATTTTCGCAGGGGAGATACCAATACTTTTTCCAACAGGAAACCCACAACAAAAAATACAGGGATGGCCACAAAGAAAACAGAAAAATATCCTCCGATCAACCCCAGAGGGATAAGGAGCATCCATGCAAAATAACCACCCATATTGTAAAAAGATCCATATGCAAAATTAAATGCCTTGGTCACACCATACACAAGTGTCAAACCGACAGCCATCAACGCATAAACGGAACCGTTGATAAGACCACTGATGATTACATCGATTATTTCAAAAATCATCTTTTTACTCCGTATTAGAGCCCCTTACAATCCAAGAAAAATTTCTTTTAAATCCTCATTGTTGAATGCATCGTCCTTGCTGCCCTCAAAAGAGATGGAGCCTTCTTCCATAATATAAATTTTATCCGCCATCTCAATTAACTGCGGGATATTCTGTTCCGCAAGAAACACGGTTTTTCCCTGCTTGCTGATCTCCTTGATGATCTCTAAAATATCCATCCTGTAACTTGGCTGCAGACCCAGTGCCGGTTCGTCAATACATAACAAATCCGCATCGGACATGAGCCCTCTTGCAATCGCAAGCATTTTGGCTTCACCACCGCTCATGGTGGAGGCCAATTGCTTCTGACGCTCAATAAGCTTGGGAAAAAGATCAGCCACCCATTCCATATTTTTCTTCTCATTGGCCCTGGCGTTTTTAGAGTACGCGCCGAGTTTAAGGTTGTCTTTGACACTCATATAGGGAAATAATTCACGGTTTTCAGCGATGTAAGTGACTCCCAGGTTAACAATTTTATCCGCCGCTGAACCGGTGATATCCTCTCCATTATATGATACCTCGCCGCTTACTTGATCGACCAATCCGCAGATTGATTTTAATAAAGTACTTTTCCCATGGCCATTAGGCCCCATCATGACCACTACCTGGCCCTGGTCCACGGTAACGGAAACATCTTTTAAAATATGAGACTCTCCGTAATAGGCATTTAACTTATTTACTTTCAGCATAGGCATCACCCAGATAAGATTCGATGACCCTGGGGTCACTGGTTACGATTTCAGGCTTGTCACAGCAAATCCTGGTGCCCGACTCAATAATTAAAAGAGTTTCGGTAAGTTCGGTAAGCACTTTCATAAAATGTTCGATGATAATAATAGTGATCCCGAGTTCCTGATTTATATTTTTGATCAGCTCCATCATGCTTATAATCTCATTTGCGTTGGAACCCGCCATGGGTTCATCCAGCATGAGAATTTCAGGCTTTGTAGCCAGAGCAGCGCCGATCATCAGCTTTTTCTTTCCAAGCAAATTTAAAAGCCCGGTTTTTTGAAACCGCTCCTCCTTGAGTCCGACAAAACCTATAAGTTCATCGGTATGTTCCAGATCCAGCCCGCCCCTGGCACCGAAACGGCTCCCGAGACGTATGCTTTTTTGTACGGTAAGGCTTGGAAATATTTCAGGTATCTGAAACGTGCGTGCAATGCCTGCTTTTGCAATGCTGTGGGGGGGGAGACCGGTGATGTCTTGCCCGTTAAATTCAATCTTGCCCTCATAGCTGTAATTGCCCGTGATCAGATTATATACGGTGGACTTACCTGCCCCGTTGGGCCCTGCAATGCCATATACCTGTCCTTTTTTGACTTCAAAGCTCAAGTTATTGACAGCAACAAGTTCTCCAAATTTTTTGGTAACATTTTTAGCTTTGAGCATGCCGGCTCTCCGTTTGCGTTATCCGGTATATCACAGGGCCCTCGTGTGCTAAAAAAACGGCGGGATTCTCTTCAAATGATTTTGGAAACGCCTTTACTATGGGGGCCTCATGGTGCAAAGAAAAGGTCCTTTGCTGTTTTGAGTAGGGCAAAAACAACTGATTGCAGTCTCATTTGAAACAGCGAAGAACCATAAAAAAACATGTCTAAATGCATGTTTGCATAAATTTAAAAATACAATTTTTTATTTAATTACTGCTCAATTCATAACTCCCTTAACAAAAAATTGCAAGAAAATTATGTTCGGGAATCAAGAAACTTATTTTACAGCGTTTGAGCTTACCTTCACCAGCATATCATGAATGGGGGAGGTTCAGTTTAATAGGCTTCGCATTTAGCAGGACGAACCTGCCGCCTTATTCTTATGCGCAGACCTTTTGAATGACCCGGTTGATATCGGCAAAATGGGCCTCTATCCAGTGCATTAAAAGGATATTGTGCTCGATATAGGTGAAATATTCGTCATCATCCATGTTCTCGGTTTCATAAAAATCCATCAGATCCCAGTTGAGTACGTACAAATTTCCAGTGGCCAGCATGGGTATCAGGCCTTCCTGCTCCTTTTTCGTCAGCGGCGCAATGCCGCCAAGCCGGATGCACTTCTCATTGTAACTTTTTAAGAAAAGCGCGAATTTATCCATCCTCAGGCTGCCTGCAGCCGGTCCGTTCCATTCACTGGTAAAATAAACCAGGCCCAGGGCTACATCAAACAACCGGTAATCGACCTTTGACCAGTCAAAATCAAATATGCCGACACCCTTTTCATTTTTGTATTTAAGATTGCCGGGATGGTAGTCACAATGCACGGGCACTTCCAGCATGCCGCGATAATTTTTTTCAGCGGCCATGCAGTTGTCAATAACTGAAAAAATCCGGTCTTTGTTTGCTTTAAACAGCTTGTCGCAACGTCTGTCGCCTGCCTGTTCGGCATAGCCGGAAAAAATATTTTTAAAAGTGGGAATAAATTCCATGATCCTGGGCTGAGCCCGGTCGGCGCCCTCGGGTTTGATAAAATCACGGCCGGCATGATGCATCCTTGCCAGAATATTGGCAGCACTGACAAACTCGGCATCGGTCAGATCCGTTTTGACCCAGGTATACGGATCATCTCCTTCAAGAAACTCGAACAAACCCCAGTAGGTTGCCTTTTGCCCCTGGACCGATGTTTTGACGAATGTCGATCCATCACGGCATGGAATAACACCCGAAACAATGTCAAGGCCGTTTTGCCGCAAATGATTCAGCAGGGCATGCTCGAACCGGATCTCGCTTTCGGCGATGTTTGGGTTGTATTCGCGCATGAAGAACTTTTTTAACCGTTCCGGCCGACCTGTCCAGACGGCATAGCTCCTGTTGACGAATCCGCCGAATATCTCTTTGATGCGGGCCAGCGGCCCCAGATCATACTGTTTTTCAATAATGGTCTGAATTTGAGTAGTCAGTTGATTGTCTTTAAGATCGGATTGCATGTTCATTTTACCTCACTGCTATATATTCATATGCGTTACGGAGAACTATCTCAATAACATATTTCTGATTTACATGGCAAGTGCGATAATTTTCATGCCCGGACATATGTGTAACTTATATAATCCCCGGATAATATAATAATGGCAAAAGATTTAAAAAATCGGCTTTCAAAGCGAACATCAACAGAAAGTTCATGCTTTGCGAGAAGGGATGTCTTCGATTTTTTCATGTATTTTGATATCCCGCCTGGCAAGTTCCGTAAATACGGCTGATGGATCAAAAGCCAACTCGGGAGCGATCACGCCGGTTCCATGAATCCGGCCACTTTCAATCATCTGAGCACCGATACTCATGGGGATACCCACGCAGCGTGTATAAGCACGCAGCTTTTCCCATCCTTTAACCGATCCGTCCGAGGCCGGATGAGTGTGAGTGAGGAGATGCCGGTATTTTTTCCCCTCTCGAATTCCCGTGACCTCAACGTGCAGCGCATAACCGTAAAGATCGGTGGTTTGTCCCTCTTTAGACTGCAAAAGATAGTCTGCGACGGCATCCAGTATCCCTACCTGTACGCCATCCACTTCGATTCTGTCGTTACGCATGAAGCCCCAGTCATAAAGCGTGCGAATAAGCGTCATGTTTGCAGGCGGCCAGGTACCGCGTACCTCTATCAGTTGTATCTGTTTATCGGCCAGCGATTTTGGAAGGGTCATGGTTTCGGCATGGGGAATGATATACTGGACATGGGTTCCGAAAGGCGGCGGCAGTTCGATTTCCCTGGGACGTGCAAAGGGCGGTATCTGAACAAATTTTCCGTTTTCATAAACCACCCGGGAGGGCAGATCAGGATCGTACTCGATGCGTGTAGTCTCGGCAATTGCCGGTGAAAAAGCAACCGGACGGAATGCACCGTGGCTGATACGAATCGTGTCCACCGTCTCCAACTGATCAGCCGCATGTCTGGTCATCATATTTGTAATTCCGGGGGTCATCCCCATGCCCGGAATACAGATTTTTCCGTTATCTGAAAATTCTCGATCAAATTCCCATTCGGCCCCGCAGCCGTTAAGGTTGATGCCATCTACTCCGGCTTCGGCTATGCAGGCGGTTGAGCGGTCATTGAGAGAGATGGTGGTGCCGTCCATAACCAGATCATAGCCTTTGATGGTGGCCACCGCTGCCTGACGATCATTGACATCGATTTTTACAAAATCCACCCGGGGGTCGTCAAGCCACTTTACCACCTCCAGTCCTGCATCTTCATTATAGTCGGCAATGGTGATTTTTTCGAAATTCGAATATTCCACAAGATCATGAACCGATTCCCGGCTGATTTTACCGGCTGCACCCAGGCATAATATTTTCATTTGGTTTTCCTTTCAATTCAAGATTAAATTATATGTATATACATGACTGACGTGTAGCAACTTAAAATTGCCATGTCAATAAATAAATTTTAAACGATATAT
>NBLJ01000001.1 GCA_002084545.1 Desulfobacteraceae bacterium 4572_123
TATCCTGGAACAAACATGCGGATGTATTATGAACTCGGGGTGAAAAAGGGGTAAACGGGGAGGGGAAGTGTCACTTATATTTCCTTTAAGTAAGGAGTTCTGAAGTTATAAGGATTTTTGCTTCTCGCCAATCTGTATGATATCTATTCCGACCCTTTTTTGTTTTTTTACCACGTTTCTTTTTCCGAATTCTTACCCGCCCACCATCAGTGGAAATAACAACTCGTCGACCTTGCAAATTCTCCCTGTAATTTATCACATTTGCTTGTTGTAACTCTCTTGCGCGTTGCGCCATCCGATATGCCAAGTCTCGGATTGTTTTAACGTCAAGTTCTATGCCATTCCTGAGAAGTGTATCTTTCGCTTCTTCAAAAGAGCAGGCGGCAGCCACTGTTGCCCCTATTTCTGAAATCAAACCTGGAGTGCAGTGATCATGTATTCCAAACAATAGAAGGCCTGGGTAAAAGCCCTTGTTTCGCTTTTTCTTTCGGCCGACCCCTCTATTTTTACCAATGTAATAAAGGGTATGGACCAGAACACATATTCCGCTCTTGGTTGTAATCGCAACATTTCGGAACCCTTTGTTTGTTACCTTGCATGGCAGACTTTTTGCTAATTTTTTACTATCGTCATATAGGGTTTTTCAATTATGAAATATCAAGTTAAGTTTCGTTTGTCTCGTACTTTTTTATTTTTTATTATATTTCCTCACTTTTTTGGATTGCGCCCTTTAAATAAAGTAGCGGGCGGCCCAGGCCCTATCCGGTGGAAATTTTTATGTGGTATTAAATGCTTTATCTGCTGGGAATAAAATTAATTGGAAATAAAAAAGGGCTTAGATTTTGCATCTAAACCCTTGATTTTATTAGTGGTAGCGGGGGCTGGATTTGAACCAACGACCTTCGGGTTATGAGCCCGACGAGCTACCAGACTGCTCCACCCCGCATCAATTGAAAAAATATATATATTCCCTGCCGGAAAATAAGTCAACTATTTTTTGGATTTATTTTATCAGAGATTCGATTTTCTTTTTGATCCGGCTGATGGCAGCCTTGTCGGGAGTTTCCGTGGAAAATTTTAAAAGCAGCAGCTTGTTGCGGCCGGTGTGCCCGGATAAAATTTCAAGGGCCGACTTGGGTACTTCAAGGCATTTGGCCAGATATTTTATGCATAGCCGGTTGGCGGCGTTATCCACCGGCGGGGCTGTCAACCGGATTTTGAGCGCGTCGCCATGCAGCCCTGTGATCGTGTTTTTGGAGGATTTGGGCTGCACATATACTTTAAAGCTGATGCCGTCCGGTCGTTCATTTATCCGCAGCATGATTATTTTTTATGGTATTTATGATCCGGCTTGAAGAAATCCGGTCATCAATGGGAATCATTTCAACTTTACCGCCGAATTTTTCAACCAGTTTATGTCCGGTAACTTCACTGGATGTGTAATTACTTCCCTTGGTCAGAATATCCGGACGGATCAACTCGATAAGACGGTCTAATTCATCAGATGCAAAAAGCACCACGTGGTCGACGCTGTCAAGAGCACTTAATATCCGGATACGCTGACGGGCATCGATAACAGGCCGGCCCTCACCCTTGAGGGCACGGACGGATTTGTCATCGTCAATGGCAACAATCAGTACTTCGCCAAATTGCCGGGATGCGGAAAAAAGTTTTATATGGCCGGCATGCAGAAGGTCAAAGCAGCCATTTGTCAGGACGATTTTTTGCCCTTTTTTTCGAATTTCCGTAATGAGCGGTTCCAGCCTGTCAAGTTCTACGAATTTAGATGGCCCGCCGTCACTTCCTCCGCTCAGTGCTTTAGTCAGTTCTTTTTGAGATATGGTTGCGGTGCCCAGCTTGCCCACCACTATGCCTGCCGCGGTGTTGGCAATGCCGGCGCTTTGCCTTAATGACAATCCCGCAGCAACGGCCAGGCCAAAGGTCGACAGTACCGTGTCTCCGGCGCCTGAAACATCAAAAACCTGCCGGGCTTTGGATTTTATCCGATAAGGGGCTTTACCTTTTTCAAACAGGACCATGCCGTCCGGGCCGCATGTGATCAGGAGGTTGTTGATATTTACTGCCGTCAGGATTTTATCGGCAGCCCGAACCAGGCTGACGTTGTCGGTTATTTCAACACCGGCGGCAAGTGCGGCTTCTTTCAGGTTAGGTGTGATCAGGGATACGCCGGTATATTTTGTAAAATCGAGTCCCTTGGGATCGGCGATAACGAATCGGGCATGTTTTTTTGCCTCTTCAACGATTTTGGCTATCAGGGCAGGGGAGACCACGCCTTTGCCGTAGTCGGAAATAAGTACGACATCCATTTTCGGGATCTGATCGATGATGATTTTTGTCATTTCGGCAAAATTATTGCCTGAAATCTCTTTTCGGGTTTCGCGATCGATTCTGAGAACATGCTGATGGGCAGCTATAATTCGGGTTTTGCGTGTTGTGGGGCGCTCGGGTTCCTGAATGATTCCACTGGTATTGACGCCGAGGGCATTGAATTTTTCCATTAAAAGACGGCCGTCACTGCCGGTACCGATGACTCCGGCCGCCGATACCCGGGCGCCCAGTGCCGCAAGGTTGTTGACCACGTTGCCGGAACCGCCCAGGGTAAACTCTTCCCTGTTTACCGCGACAACCTGCACCGGCGCTTCCGGTGATATCCGGTCCACATCGCCCCAGAGGTATTCATCCATCATCAGGTCGCCCACGACCAGTATCCTGCAGCGGTCAAATGCTGAAAAATTAAATTCCATAGCGGCACCCTTTATGATAAATCAAAAGCAGTTTGCATTTTGTTGATTTTGTTTATGCAGTGAGATTGGAACCTTGAAACTTGGAACTTCAGTCATTGAGATTTTTTTCCACCGGCGGTTTCCCTGGCGTTTTTTTCCACGTCAAACAGTTCTTTTATGAAACGCGGCGGGCGCACAACCCGTCCGGCAAGATCAAGACATGCATGTTTGGTATAGCCCCGGGCAAAGGCGGTGCGGTCATCTTCACTGAATATGCCGTAGTCGAATTTCAGCCCTCCGCGAACACTGTCATCCAGGGTGGTTTCGATGATCAGGATGTCATCGTAATGAACCGGGGTCATGAACCGGCAGCGCACATCCGCCACCGGAAAAAAATAACCCTTTTTTTCGATGGCCTTATAGGTCATGCCCAGGTGCCGGAGCATTTCCGTTCGACCGATTTCAAACCAGCGGAAATAGTTGGCATGGTAGGCAATGCCCATATTGTCCGTATCACCGTATATCACCCGATAGTTTGTCCGATGGGAAATCATATTTTTGTCTTTATCGTTCACAAAGTTATGCGTCGCTTTTCAATATTTTTCCAATCAGGCTTCTTGCTTCCGCATAGGTGCCGGTGACCGTGAGATCCGGAAAATCGTTTATAACGTTTTCAGGCGGTGAAAAAAGGATGCCGGCGTCGGCTTCCTGAAGCATGCTTACGTCATTGTATGAATCCCCCATGGCAATGATCCGGTAGTTGAGTTTTTTCAGCCCGATAACGGCATTTCGTTTGGCATCTTGCTGGCGCAGGTTATAGCCCGTGATCATGCCGTCCTGTCCAATTGAGAGGGTATGACAAAATAAAGCAGGCCATCCCAGCTTTTTCATCATGGGCCCGGCAAACTGCTCAAACGTATCGGATACAATGATTATCTGGGTATTTTCCCTGAGCCAGTTTAAAAAATCAAGGGCTCCTTCCAGGGGATCCATGGTTGCGATCACCGACTGGATGTCGTGGATGGTAAGATTGTTTTCTTCCAGGATGGCAAGGCGCCTTTTCATCAGGACATTATAATCGGATATGTCCCTTGTGGTCAGCCGCAACTCCTCAATGCCGGTTTTTTCGGCAACATTGATCCAAATTTCGGGGATAAATACACCCTCAAGATCAGAACAGACAATATACATAAAACCTCGTTTATATCGTGTTGAAATGATAGTTAATAGCGAAAATTTAATAGCTATGATATCTCACTATTCATTTTTCACTCATCCCTAATCACTGCTTTTTCATGATTCAAACTGCTGTCCTCAATGCGGATCACCATCGGCCGGTCGCTGATGACGTCCAGTTCACTGAGCCTGTCCAGTGCTTTCATGACATTTGCCTCACGGGCCAGGTGAGTCAGCATGATAAGGGGTACCGGACCCTTTGCCTTGCGCCCCTTTTGAATAACCGACTTAAGGCTTATGTCGTGATTCCCGAGAACACCTGATATCCTTGACAGGACACCGGGACGGTCCTGGGCTGAAAATCTGAAGTAATAATGGGTTTCAAGATCGGCGATGGGCATGATCGGAATAGTTTTGATTCTGTCCTGCTGAAAGGAAAGGCCCGGGACCCTTCCGATATTGCCGCCTGCTATATTGCGGGCGATGTCCACCACGTCACTGACAACAGCGCTGCCGGTGGGCATCATTCCGGCGCCGTGCCCGAACAGCATCGTATCGCCGACTGCATCGCCGGTTACCGTGACGGCGTTGAGGCTTCCGTGAACATTGGCGATAAGGTTATTTGCAGGAATCATGGTCGGATGAATCCGGGCCTCAAAAGAATTTTTCCTTTTTTTGCTGATGGCCAGCAGTTTGATACGATAGCCGAACTGTTCGGCGAAAGTGATGTCCAGCGGTGTTATTTTTGAAATTCCTTCGACAAAAATATCTTCCAGATTAATGGTAGTGCCGTAGGCCAGTGCCCCCAGAATGGCAAGCTTGTGGGCAGTGTCGAACCCTTCCACATCCAGGGTCGGGTCGGCTTCGGCAAACCCTTTGGCCTGGGCCTCTGACAGAGCATGTTCAAAAGGGCTGCGGTCTTGTGTTATTTTTGATAAAATATAGTTGCAGGTGCCGTTTAATATGCCGGTCATGGATTGGATATCATTAGCGACCAGGGATTCCCGTAAGGATTTGATGATAGGCATGCAGCCTCCCACACTGGCCTCATACCCTATATCCAGACCCTTTTGCCCGGCAAGCTTAAATATTTCATTGCCGTGAGTCGCCAGAAGAGCTTTGTTGGCGGTTACAACATGTTTGCCCCTGTCCATGGCATTGATGATAAACTCCCGTGCTATTCCGGTACCGCCGATCATTTCGACAATAATGTCGATTTCCGGGTCATTGATGACTGCCTGGGCATCGGTGGTAAGGACCCCTTTTTCAAAGGTTATTCCCCGGTCTGTTTCAAGGTCGATGTCTGCTGCATGTTTGAGTATGATTTCCATGCCGACCCTGGAACTGATGAGTTCTTTTTTTTCGATAAGGAGTTTGGCAACGCCGGTTCCCACCGTGCCGCAGCCTAAAAGTCCCACCTGTATTTTTTTCATATCCTGCCTTTCTTTTGAAATTCGGTAGCCGAAAAATGGGCATTGAAAAAATAAATAAATTTCAAATCATAAACAAGCAACCACAACCTGCCCAGCAAGTTGATTGCTTACAATACAACGCGCTGGATGTCAAAAAAATTGTTTTGACTTTTGGCCTTAAGCAGTCTATTTTTTAAATTTTAAGACTTGATCATTCTTTAAAGTGAGGAATAGAAAAATGTCGGAGTCACTGACCTATGCGGATGCGGGAGTCGATATTGAAAAGGCTAACGCTCTTGTTAACAACATAAAAGCAATTGCCAAAAAGACTCATCGAAGAGGCGTGATGGGTGAGATCGGCGGATTCGGCGGCCTTTTTTCCCTTAATACGGCTAACTATGAAAATCCGGTGCTGGTGAGCTCCACGGATGGTGTGGGGACCAAGCTCAAGATTGCTTTTATGATGGATAAACACGATACCATCGGCATCGACCTGGTGGCAATGTGCGTGAATGATGTTGTCGTTCAGGGCTCCAAGCCTTTGTTTTTTCTGGATTATATTTCTATGGGAAAGTTGAAGAGCCGAACTGCCGGTGACATCATAGAAGGAATCGGTGAAGGATGCAGGCAGGCCCGCTGTGCCCTTATCGGCGGTGAAACAGCTGAAATGCCGGGACTTTACAAGGAGAATGAGTATGACCTGGCCGGATTTACGGTGGGACTCGTGGATAACGATAAAATTGTCGACGGTTCGGAAATCAGCGTAGGTCATCAACTGGTGGGTATCGAATCCAGCGGACTGCACAGCAACGGGTATTCCCTGGTGCGCAAGATCTGTTTTGATGTGCTCAAACTGAAAGTGGATTCTTATATTGAGGATTTCGGCCGTACCCTGGGAGAAGAACTTCTGGAGCCGACTACGATCTATGCGGAAGTCATACACAGTATTATCCGTGATTTGCCGATACACGGGCTGGCCCATATTACCGGAGGAGGATTTAGCGATAATATTTTGCGTGTCGTACCCGATGCCTGCAACGTGATTCTTCGTACAAGCAGTTGGGATATACCCCCGATTTTTCCCTTTCTGCGGGATGCCGGCAAGGTGACCGATGCGGAAATGATGCGTACCTTCAACAATGGCATAGGTATGGTTGCGATTGTGCCCGAAGATGCGGTTCAGGATGTGCTGGGACGTTTAAACGGTATGGACCGGAAAGGATTTGTTATTGGCGAAGTAGTGGAAAGAAAAAAAACCGATCAACGGATTGAATGGCTATGAAGAACAATAATGAAAAAAATAGAACCGGTGAAAATCCGTCGCGGCAGAAAAAAAATTCTGTTTTTATGAGGTTCATGAAGTGGATTGAAAAGGGCCGGGAAAATGAAATTCAATGTGTTTCATGAGTGCCGAGGTCTATTGGCGCCGGACGGGCGCCTCGCAAAAAAGAATAATTATTTAAAAAATGTAGAAAAGACATGGCCGGCAGCAACGCTGATTCCGGCCATTTTTTATTAAGAGAAATGTAAGATGGAACAACAATGAACATACTGGGTATAGAAACATCCTGTGACGAGACGGCCGCTGCCGTTGTTGTTGACGGTAAAAAGATTTTATCTTCAGTGGTTGCCTCCCAGATCAAGGTGCATCACCCTTACGGGGGAGTGGTGCCGGAACTTGCATCGCGCAAACACATCGAGGGAATTGTTTCGGTGACCGGTGCCGCCATTGCTGATTCGGGTTTGAACCCGGCAAGGCTGGACGCTGTCGCGGTGACGCAGGGGCCGGGCCTGATCGGCGCCCTGCTGGTGGGGTTTTCATTTGCCAAAGCCTATGCCTATGCCCTCGATGTTCCGTGGATCGGTGTAAATCATCTGGAGGGACATATCAACTCGGTTTTTCTGGAGGCTGATCCGCCGCCGTTTCCTTTTACGGCTTTGCTGGTTTCCGGAGGACATACCAGCATTTACCATGTAACCGGGCACACCGGTTTCGAGTTGATGGGGCAGACTCGTGACGATGCCGCCGGCGAAGCTTTTGACAAGGTTTCCAAGATGCTGGGGCTGGGCTATCCCGGGGGAATAGTTGTCGATGAGCTGGCAAAAACCGGTGATCCGCAAAAGATAAAATTTCCAAGGCCATATCTGGATAAAACTACTTTTGATTTCAGCTTCAGCGGCCTGAAAACTGCTGTTAACCGCTATATTCAGACACATGCTGATTATAAAGCACAAATACCGGATATAGTGGCTGGGTTCCAGGCTGCCGCCGTGGAAGTATTGTCCTTCAAGCTGATCAATGCGGCCATGGTAAAAGGCTGCAAACATGTTGCCGTTGCCGGCGGAGTGGCGGCCAACAGTCATTTGCGGGAAAAAGTGGCCGAAGATGCGGCCCGGCACGGGCTGGCGGTACATATTCCCTCTGTTGAACTATGCGGTGACAATGCCGCCATGATAGCGGCTGTGGGTTATCATTATCTCAAAAGGGGAAATGCCTCACACCTTGGCGATGATGTCTACTCGCGGATTAAGAGTAAGGTTGGTTAGGCTGAAGGCATTTTCAATTCTCACTTTTCACTTTCTACCCTCTCCTTAGCCCGTAAAATTCTCTGTATGGCTTTTTTCCCCTGGTTTGCCATAAGTTCGGAATTATCCGCCTGCCGAAGGATCTCTTCAAAGGCTGTTTCTATATCAGGGCCCTTGTGGCAGATAAGTGCAATATCGATTTGTGCCTTTAAAATCTGCTGGATCACATTTTTGATGGGATAGTGTTTTTTTATGGCGCCCATGTCCAGATCATCGGTAATTACAAGGCCGTCAAAGCCGAGCTTGCACCGCAGCAGTTTTTTGGCAATGGCGGGCGAAAGGCTGGCCGGCCATTTCTGATCGAGCCTGGGATAATGGATGTGAGACAGCATGATGCCCGCCACATCACAGGCAATGGCCTCCTGAAACGGAAGAAGATCGGATGCTTCCAGATCTTCGGGCGTGACATCAAGAGTCGGCAGGTCATGGTGTGAATCGATAATTGTACGGCCGATACCGGGAAAATGTTTGGCAACCGACAGGATGCCGTTTTGCTGCAGGTTACTGATCACTTCGGTTCCCAGGAGCGATACCTGCCCCGGGTCATGGCCAAAGGATCGCTTAGCCATGATGCTGTCGATATCTTTCGGCGCAATATCCAGCACCGGGGCCATATTCATATTTATTCCGACCTGGGCGAGCTCCGCGGCAGTAGTTTCGGCAAACCGTACGGCATCGGCCCTGGTGCCTATGAACGGATTGCCCGGAAAAACGGTAAACGGTTCTTTGAGTCTGGCCACCTGGCCGCCCTCCTGGTCAATAGCGATAAACAGCGGGGGTTGGCCACAGTCTCCGGCATAAGCTCTGGCGGACCGGCACAGGTTTTTGAACTGCCGCGCGTCTTTGATATTTCTTGAAAATAGAATAATCCCCCCGACCTTGATGGTATCGATATAAAATTTCAAATCGCTGTTTAACGCTGTTCCGTTAAAACCGATCATCAGGCGCTGGCCTGCCAGTTGTTCATTCGTGAATTTTGAAATATCGTTCAAATTGCAAATCTCCCTTCATTCTTTCATCGCTTCATTTGATATTTCCGTACGGCCCGCCGGTGGTCCTTTAGATTGGTTGAAAATTGATGTGTACGATCTTTTCTGGCTACAAAAAATAGAAATTTTGTATCGGCGGGAAAAAGGGCTGCTTTCAGGGCTTCTGCTCCCGGGTTGGCAATGGGTCCTGGAGGCAGACCCTTTATCTGATAAGTATTGTAGGGAGTTTTAGCGGCAAGATGCTTGCGGGTAATGTTGCCGTCAAAGTTTTTTATTCCGTATATGACGGTTGGATCACTTTCCAGCCTCATTCCTTTTTTGAGCCGGTTGTGAAAAACCGATGAGATAAGGGGACGCTCAAAGGCGGCTCCGGTCTCTTTCTCGATAATCGATGCCAGGGTTACCGTCTGGTGAACAGACAGACCCATTTTCACGGCACGCTGTTTCCACTGCTGTGTAAACACGGCTCGGAATCCGGCATGCATTCTCGTGATGATTTCTCGGGCGGTGACATTTTTTGGGAAAAAATATGTATCGGGAAAAAGATATCCTTCAAGGCAGGCTGCAGGAATATCAAGTTTTTCGGCAAAAGCAGCACTGCCGGTCAGTTTCAGGAATTCAGCGGTCCCGCATAATCCCTTATCGGCAACGAGGGAGGCAATCTGGTCCAGGGTCAATCCTTCGGGTACTGTCAGACGGTAGAGCCGGACCCTGCCGCTTACAAGGACTGCAAGTATTTGGGCCGGGGACATGCCAGTTGAAAAAGCATACTCTCCGGCCTTGATCCGGTGGTCATATTTTTTCAGCCGGGCATAGAGTCTGAATTTAAAAGGATGGGTGATAATACCTGCCTGATTCAGGCGTGAGGTGATCTTTTTGAAATTATCTCCCTGATTGATGAGAACGATTTTTTGTATCGAATCGGCGCCCGCTGGTCGTTGGATATACTTGATGAAATCCACGTACAGCCATGCAAAACCGCCAAGGGCAATAATTAAGAGAATAAAAATGGCGAGCAGAATTTTTTTTTTCATAAAGAGTAAGGCAGCCCTTCACGGTTTACAGTTATCGGTTCACGATCTCAATATAGGTAAAAAAAGAAGTATGGGCAACCCTTGATTTAAAACCCGGCTTATGTTTATCATTGGATCCGGCTATTTTTGTGATCGCCTGAAAAACTTAGAGGATGTTAATGAGCGGAAAAAACAGTAAACAGGAAAAATATTCAGGATTTGAGCAGGGCCCCATACGACCGCCCAGCGAAGCTATGAGTCTGCTGATAAGGGTGACGCGCAACTGCCCGTGGAACCGCTGCACTTTTTGCCCGGTGTACAAGGATTCCCGGTTTTCACTGCGCCCGGCAGCACACATTAAAATGGATATCGATCGGGTTTACGGATATGTTGCGGCCCTGCGGCAGATCGGAGAGCAGATACAATATCCGGATCGCACCATGATCGATGAAATAGCAGCTAAAGTAATCCCTTTTGATATGCAGGCCATGCAGGCGGCTGTGCACTGGTATTACAGTGGAATGGAATCGATTTTTCTGCAGGATGCCAACAGCCTGATTATAAAGCCGAGGGACCTTGTGGATGTTCTGAAGCATTTGAAAACCCGGTTTCCATGGGTGAAACGGATCACTTCCTATGCGCGTTCTCATACGGCAGCCCGTATCAGTGATGCGGATCTTTGCGCCATGTCCGATGCCGGTCTCAATCGAATCCATATCGGACTCGAGTCCGGCTCGGATGAGGTCCTTAAAATGGTTGCCAAAGGGGTTACCAAGGCCGGCCAGATAAAGGCCGGTATTAAAATTAAACAGGCCGGCATGGAATTGTCTGAATATGTGATGCCCGGTCTTGGGGGACGGGCGCTTTCAAGAATACATGCCCTTGAAACAGCCGATGCGCTAAATCAGATTAATCCGGATTTTATCCGTTTACGGACCCTTGCCGTTCCCAATCATGTCCCGCTGTTTGACGAGTATGCAAAGGGGCGGTTTGAAAAATGTACCGAGCTGATGACGGTCAGGGAGATACTGTTGTTCCTTGAGGCTTTCAAGGGGATTACCAGCCGTGTCAAAAGCGATCATGTTTTGAACCTTTTTCAGGAGATAGAAGGGCGTCTGCCCGATGACAGGGATCGAATGGTGGAGGTTATTCAAACTTTTCTATCCATGCCGCCGGAAAAGCAGGCTGTCTTTCAGGTTGGACGCAGGACGGGTGTTTTTTCGACTCTTGCCGACATGCAGGATAAGTATCTGCTGGCCAGAGCCGAAAAGACCTGTAAAAAATTTAATGTTACGCCCGAAAATGTGGATGAGATTGTCGATGAAATTATGAAGCGGTTTATTTAGACTAAGATGAACGATTAGCACTTGGCAATCAGCGGTTAGCTGTTCCTATATTTTAGGCGTTTACCAGTAATGCGATTTTCCCCATGATTCCCGCAAGTTTTTTCTCTTGATGTTTCCGGCTAAAGACCTTGACATTAAAAATTTTCAAAG
Source organism: Desulfobacteraceae bacterium 4572_123 (assembly GCA_002084545.1). Classification (GTDB taxonomy): domain Bacteria; phylum Desulfobacterota; class Desulfobacteria; order Desulfobacterales; family 4572-123; genus 4572-123. The sequence goes on from NBLJ01000001.1 coordinate 11,417, forward strand.
GCATTATTGATTTTCAATGCGGGCCGGAATACAAATCCGGCCGACGCCGGACAGGGTTTGGATTTAATATGAAAAACCAGATCATTGCGCCCTTTATTATGCTGCCGGTAACGGAGATTTTTTGCATTTATCAGTGAGGAAATATAAATGGGGAAACCAAAGCTGAAAGAACATAGAATAGAAAGGGATTGGTGTAAGGGGTGCGGCATCTGCGTGCACTTTTGTCCGAAATCCGTTCTGGAACTTGATAATGATGACAAGGTCTTTGCAGCCCGACCGGAAGATTGTATCGCCTGCAGGCTTTGTGAAATCAGATGTCCGGATTTTGCCATCGAAATTATCACTGAACCCGAGGTCAAATAACCGGCCTGTGTGCCCCGTTATTCAATTTCGTGACGGTCAAAAAAATTCAAACAATCATTTAAAACAGGGCATTATTATGAGTAAAAAAAATTTGAAATTTATTCAGGGTAATGAGGTCTGTGCTGAAGCGGCGATGTATGCCGGGCTTAGTTTTTTTGCAGGCTATCCCATTACGCCTTCAACCGAAATTGCCGAACATCTGGCTAAACGTCTGCCTGAACAGGGAGGGCATTTTATTCAGATGGAGGATGAGATATCTTCCATGTGCGCCATTATCGGAGCCTCATTAACAGGAAGCAAGGTGATGACCGCCAGCAGCGGACCCGGAATTTCATTAAAGCAGGAGGCTCTTGGATATGCCATTATGACCGAGGTTCCCTGTGTGCTCGTTAATGTTCAGAGGGGAGGCCCTTCCACCGGTATTCCGACTCATGGCAGCCAGGGGGATGTGATGCAGGCCCGCTGGGGATGCCACGGAGATCATTCCATCGTAGTTATGACTGCTTCCAATCATCAGGATGTCTTTGAAATCACGGTGGAAGCTTTTAATATTGCCGAGACTTATCGAACCCCGGTAATTCTTCTGTTTGATGAGATTGTAGGTCATACCCGTGAAAAAGTGGTGATTCCCGAACCCGGGGAGATTCCACTGGTGGAAAGACTGCGGACATCCGTCAAGGGAGGGGTGGATTACCATCCGTATCTCCCCAGGGAAGACGGCAGGTTGCCCATGTCGGACTTCGGCAGCGTGCATCGCTATAATGTCACCGGTCTGTTCCATGACATGTGGGGGTTTCCCTCCACCAAACCAGAGCTTGTTTACGGCCTGTTGCGTCATCTGACGGATAAAATCGAAAATCGGGTCAACCGGATTGCCCGGTACAAGGAATATTATCTGGAAGATGCGGAACGTATTCTGATTTCCTACGGATCTCCAGCCCGTTCGGCCCGCCATGTGGTAGAAAACCGGCGAGCAAGGGGCGAACGCCTGGGGTTGCTGGAACTTCAGACTCTGTGGCCGTTTCCATCTGAAATTGTGCAGCAAAAGTGCGCAAAGGCCAAGGCCATAGTCGTGGTGGAGATGAACATGGGCCAGATTGTGCAGGAGGTTAAAAAGGCGGTAACTCAGCCGGAGAGAGTGTTTCTGGCCAACCGGTTTGATGGGGTTTTCATAACTCCCATGGATATTATGAATATCCTGCGGGTGATCAAGGGAAAGGGAGTTTGATAAATGGCGATTAAAGATTATATCAGGGGAAGATTTTTCCCCCATATGTGGTGCCCCGGATGCGGACACGGAATCGTGCTCAACAGCCTGTTGCGGGCCATTGAAAAATTGGGGATGAGCAAAAACGAGATTGTCATGGTTTCCGGGATCGGATGCAGTGCACGGATTTCCGGGTATGTCGATTTTCACAGCATGCACACCCTTCACGGACGGGCACTTGCATTTGCCACGGGTATCAAGATGAGCAGGCCCGAGCTGAATGTGATCGTCCCAATGGGAGACGGCGATGCCCTGGCTATCGGAGGCAACCATTTTATTCATGCCGCGCGACGCAATATCGACATTACGGCGATTGTGATGAATAACCGCATTTACGGCATGACCGGCGGGCAGTATTCACCCCTTTCCGGTGTTGGCGTGATGGCCACGACCACACCCTACGGCAACATCGATCATGAATTTGATATCGTTGAAATGGCTCGTGCGGCAGGTGCTTCCTTTGTAGCCAGGACAACCACCTATCATGCAAAACAGGCCACCGACCTGATCCGGCAGGCTATTATTCATGAGGGATTTTCGGTTGTGGAAATTTTATCCCAGTGCCCCACCCAGTTCGGAAGGCGCAACAAAGGAGGCAGTGCAGCCGAAATGATGGAGACTTATAAAACAAATACAACTCCCATCGGATCCAAGGCCAAAAAAGAGAATCCCGATTTGATTGAACGGGGGATTTTTGTCCAGAAGGATATGCCGGAATATTGCAACGAATATGATAAAATTATTGATCAGGCAATGAAAGGGCAATAATCATGGAAAGATGCAGAATCGTATTTTCCGGTTCCGGCGGTCAGGGCGTGATTACCGCCGCCATCATAATTGCCGAGGCGGCAGTAATGTATGAAGATCTGACGGCCGTGCAGTCCCAGAGCTATGGTGCCGCGGCCCGGGGCGGGTCCACCCGCAGTGATGTTATTATTTCAGATTCGGCCATACATTACCCTAAAGTGGTTCAGCCCAATGTGCTGGTATGTCTTACCCGGGAAGCATATGCCAATTTTTACCCGATCATCCGGCCCGGCGGTCTTCTTCTCACTGATAATCGATATGTGAAACAGGAACGGAAGGTGGACGCCAGGCAGATCGGTCTGCCTATGTATCAAACGGTTATGGAAAAGATCGGGAAACCGATTGTTTTTAATATCTGCATGCTCGGCGCACTGGGTGCACTGACCGAACTTGTCCGCCCCGAATCCATCATGAAAGTACTTGAAACCAGGATTCCGGCGGCCTTTCTGGATATCAACCGCAAAGCACTGGAACTTGGTCGAAATCTTGCAGAGGATTATTTGAAATAGCGATTTTCAGGAGCCTCGATTGCCCACGGCCATTTTATTGATCAGGCTCGCCTGGTAACCGGCGCCAAACCCATTATCTATATTCACGACGGATACCCCCGAAGCGCAACTGTTGAGCATACTGAGCAAGGCTGCTACGCCGCCGAAACTGGCGCCGTATCCGATACTGGTGGGCACTCCGATAACCGGGCAGGAAACCAGACCTCCCACCACGCTGGCCAGGGCACCTTCCATGCCGGCCGCCACAACCGCGACATTTGCATCGAAAATTTCCCGGCAGGAATAAAGAAGCCTGTGGATTCCGGCCACGCCGACATCATAGACTCTGGAGACATTGTTGCCCAGAGTTTCCGCTACCACGCAGGCTTCTTCGGCTACCGGAATATCCGATGTGCCGGCGCACACAACTGCAATCTTTCCGCTTCGTTCAACCTTGCGGGGGTAAAATACAACGATTCTTGCCGCTTCGTGATAGCAGCAGTCCGCGATCTTTTTTTTAATCGATTCAAATATTTTTGGTTCCACCCGGGTCCCCAGAATATTTGAATGGTATTTGGATATTTTTTTTACGATACCGATAATCTGCGAAACCGTTTTTCCCTGGCAGAAGATCACCTCCGGAACACCGGTTCTTATGGCACGATGATTGTCGATTTTGGCAAAACCAAGATCGTCAAACGGCAGCTTTTTTAATCGATCTACTGCTGTTTCCACATTAATTGAACCGCTTTTGACCTGTGCCAGAAGGTCTTTGATGTAGTTTAAATCCATTTTGCTTCCTTTTTATAGACGGTCCATGTCGGAAACCGGTTATGATTTGTGCCGGAGAGGTTAGATATAGAATCGCTGCCATGCTGATGGCAAGCTGTTTTTTATTTTTTATGACAAAATGCCATTATATAAAATGTGTTTGTGGATTATTTGCATTAAACCGGTATTATCCAGAAAATATAAAATATATTCTTGACATGAATTTTTTTTCCGGATAGGTTATATATGTATTTAATTCAAAAACCATTTCACTAATAATATTCCTGTCATAAATAATTTTTTATGAATTAAGGCTTAATGAAGGCGCCATGACCGTTCTTCAACTCAACTCCCTTCGCACCAGTTTCAATACACCCTCGGGTATTGTCAAGGCTGTTGATGGCGTTTCATTTGAAGTTAATAACGGTGAAATTCTGGGTATCGTTGGAGAATCAGGATGCGGGAAAAGTGTTCTTGCCTTATCCGTTCTTCGCCTTTTGCCCCAGCCCCCTGCTTTTTTTGCCGGCGGACAGATCTTTTTCAAAGGTCAAAATCTTATTGAAATCAACCAGGAAGCAATCAGGAAAATTCGGGGCAATAAAATCAGTATGATTTTTCAGGAACCCATGACAGCCCTTAATCCGGTATATACCGTGGGCAATCAACTGGCCGAAGTATACCGCGTTCACCGGAACATGCCTCTTAAAAGCGCTTTGGAAAAATCGGTTGAAATACTGGAAAAAGTTGGTATACCCGACCCTCACGGCCGCCTTGCGGAGTACCCCCATGAACTTTCCGGCGGTCTGCGTCAACGGGTAATGATCGCAATGGCTCTGGCCTGCCGTCCCGAGCTTCTCATTGCGGACGAACCGACCACCGCCCTTGATGTGACCATACAGGCACAGATTCTTGACCTTATCATGCGGCTGCGGGATGATTTTAAAACCGCCATCATCATGATTACTCACGATCTGGGAGTAATCGCCGAAACCACCGACAGGGTAATGGTGATGTACACGGGAAAGGCCATGGAAACCGCCGGCACCATGGAGCTGTTTGAAAAACCGCTGCACCCGTACACGAAAGGGCTTCTTCGCGCTATTCCGAGCTCTGCTTCCAGCCACCGGGAAGAGTTGTACGAAATTCAAGGCACAGTGCCAAGCCTGCTGGACCTGCCAGGGGGATGCCGCTTCAACACCAGGTGCCCTCAAGTTGAAGATATCTGTCGGCAAAAAGAACCGGAATTGCGTGAAATCGAGCCGGGGCACAGCGTTGCCTGCTGGAAAGTCGACTATGCCTGATCTTATTGAAGTTTATAAACTGAGCAAACATTTTCCCGTGCGGTCCGGGCTGTTCAACCGGGGAAAACGGTTCGTGCATGCGGTTGACGATCTGTCGTTCACCCTGGGATACCGGCAGACCCTTGGACTGGTGGGGGAATCGGGCTGCGGGAAATCCACGGCCAGCCGGACCATTTTAAACCTGCTTAAACCTACCGCCGGAGAGGTCTGGTTTCAGGGTGAGAACATCTTTAATCTCAGCTCCAGGGAAAGGCGCAAAATCCGACAGGGCGTACAGATCGTTTTTCAGGATCCTTACGGGTCCTTGAATCCGCGGCTAACGGTCAAACGGATCGTGGAAGAGCCCCTGTTGACCCATAAGATCGGGAATGCATCATCGCGGCGGCGTGATGTGGCCGGAATGCTTGCAAAGGTCGGGCTGCTGCCCGAACACATGAACAGGTTCCCCCATGAATTTTCAGGGGGACAGCGGCAGAGAATCATGCTGGCACGGGCCCTTGTACTCAAGCCGAAACTAATCATTGCGGATGAACCGGTCTCAGCCCTTGACGTATCGGTGCAGGCTCAGATCCTTAACCTGATGGTCAGGCTGCAGAAAGAACTCGATCTCTCCTTTATATTCATATCCCATGACCTGGGCGTGATACGTCATGTAAGCCACAAGGTCGCGGTTATGTATCTGGGTGAAATCGTGGAGACGGCACCGGTGGATGAAATTTATGAAAGTCCGCTGCATCCATATACAAGTTCTCTTATTTCTTCGGTACCGGTTCCTGATCCGCGTATGAAAAACAGAAACAGAGTTGTTCTGCAGGGAGACGTGCCGTCTCCCCGTAATCCACCTCCTGGATGCCGTTTTCATACAAGATGTCCAAGGTGCATGAAGATATGTTCCCAGAAGAAACCATCTGCAAGAGAAATTTCCCCCGGGCATGTCGTCGCATGCCATCTTTACGGCGATGGAAAGATATGGGAGCCGCCGCTGCCCGGTGGACAGAATGTCCAGTAAGCTCCGGCGGCTGCTGATTTATATTGAAACAAAAACACAACAAAGAAAGGAGAGTACAATGAAAAGATCGTTTGCAATCGTTTTAACCGTGGTTATGCTTTTTGCTTTGTTTGTATCACCAGGCCTGGCCCGGGATACGGATGAACTGATTGTGCTTCAGGAGTCGGAAGTGGTTGGGCTGGACCTGATGCGCTCATCTTTGCAGAACACCATGAGTGTCTGCTACAACCTGCACGACACCCTGTTTTTCCCCCAGGAAGACGCTTCCGTTAAGCCGGCTCTGGCTGAGAAGTGGGAAAAAATCGATGACTTGACCTGGAAGATTACCCTGCGGAAAGGAGTGAAATTTCATAACGGTGAACCTGTTAATGCCGAAGCCGTAAAGTTTTCCTTTGACAGGATTTTCAATCCGGAAATCAAATGCCCCCATAAGGGCAAACTTTCCGCCTTCAAGGAGGTGGTCGTACTTGATGATCTGTCCTTCAAGATCATGACCAATGATCCTTTTGCTCCGGGTCTTTATATCCTCGGCATCTATTTTCCCATCGTACCTCCAAAATACATCCAGGAGGTCGGGGATAAAAAATTTAACACCAGCCCCATCGGCTGCGGTCCCTACAGACTAAAAAAATGGATGCGCGGAGAATCTGTAATCCTTGAAAGATTCGAGGGATACTACGGCCCCAAGCCTTATTATAAAACGGTTGTTTTCAAAACCGTTCCCGAGCCAGCGGCAAGGATTGCAGCCCTGATTACCGGAGAAGCCGACGTGATCAGCGGTGTGCCTGTTCACAAGAGAACAGAGATTGAAGCTTCCGGAAAGGCTTATCTTTCCTCCCAGATGGGTGTCATGCCCTACCTCGGACTGAATACATATAAGGCCCCCTTTGATGACGTTCGCGTGCGCCAGGCCGTCAATTATGCCATAAACCGGGAATTGATCAACAAGGCCCTTTTCGGAGACAAGGCGATCATCTGCAAGGGCCCCATCAGTCCCAGAACCTTTGGTTCCGATCCCGGCCTGAAACCGTATCCCTTTGACCCGGCCAAGGCCAAGGCGCTTCTTGCGGAAGCTGGTTACGAGAACGGGATCGAAGTTCGGTTTGCCTATCCCACCTACATGTCACAGATCCAGGAGCAGGCGGAAGCAATTGCGGCAGGCCTTGCCGATGCCGGCATCAAGACTAAACTGGAGCCCTTTGAAAGGGCGGTCATGTGGCAGCGCTACAAGGCCAAAAAACACCAGATGTACATATACTGGTGGGATGATGCGCCGGAGCCCGACCGCTATATGTATTCCCTTTTTCATTCCCAGAGCCGTGATTACTACTATAAGAATCCTACTGTAGACGTTCTTCTGGATCTCGGCCGAACCATTCTGGACCGAAACGAGAGAGCCAAGGTGTACAATAAGATTGACCAGGTGCTCTACGAAGACTGCCCATGGGCATATCTTTATGTAATTCCCGAAGTGTTCGGGGTTTCCAACAAGGTTTTCTATGAAGGCAACCGTGACGGGTTCCTGAACATGCGCTGGGCCAAACCGAAAAATTAGCAAAAAGAAAAGCCCCGCATGGACATTTCATGCGGGGCTCACCATAACATACGATATAGTGTGACGATGCTTCAATTTATCTTAAAACGAATCTGGCATACGGGTTTTGTTGTAATCGGGATCTCGGTGATCAGTTTTTTCTTCATCCATCTTTCCGGTGATCCTGTCATGCTGATGCTGCCCGGGGATGCAACCGACCAGGAGATTGAAGAACTCCGCGTGCAGCTCGGGTTCAACGATCCCCTGCATGTCCAGTACCTGCGGTTTGCCGCAAAAGCGATAAAGGGAGATTTCGGGGATTCGCTTTACTACAACATACCGGTATTTGAACTGATTACGGAAAGGCTGCCGGCAAGCCTGGAGCTTGCTTTTGCGGCCATGCTCTTTGCCCTGGTTTTTGCGGTGCCCATCGGCATTCTTTCGGCGGTAAAAAGGGGTTCTTTTCTGGATATGAGCAGCATGCTCGGAGCCCTTGTGGGCCTTTCCATGCCTCATTTCTGGCTGGGAATCATGATGATGCTGCTGTTTTCCGTGCACCTGGGGTGGCTGCCCACATCAGGCCGCGGCACCATGGCCCATCTGATCATGCCGGCCATATCTCTTGGTCTCAGCCTCATGGCCATGTTTGCCAGGCTGACCCGTTCGGTCATGCTCGAAGTGCTCAGCCTCGACTATATACGAACGGCCAGGGCAAAGGGACTCAAAGAGCAGGTGGTCATAGCCAAACATGCTCTTAAAAATGCACTTATCCCCCTGGTCACCGTTGCCGGCATGCAGTTCGGTTTTCTCATCGGCGGCACGGTTATTATTGAAACCGTATTTGCCTGGCCGGGGCTGGGACGGCTGGTGGTACAGGCGATTTTCAGCAGGGACTACCCTCTGGTCCAGGGCATAGTTTTTATCTTTTCCATCATATTTGTTGGAATGAATCTGCTTGTTGACATTCTCTATGTATATCTTGACCCCCAGATAACATATTCCGAGGAAAAATGAACTCCAAGGTTTCCGAATCCAGTGATGCGGGCAATATGACGGATATATTAATGCCGACCCTGCGCCTCTTCCTGAGCACCCTCAAAGAAGTTGTAAAGCGTCCGAGTTCCATGGTCGGCGGCATCCTCCTTGTGCTCATTGTTTTGACCAGTGCGCTGTTTCCGTTATTTATGCACACCGATCCGCTTGCCCAGGATCTCATGGCTCGTTTTACACCGCCTGTATGGCAGGAAGGCGGAACCTGGCAATATATTCTCGGTACGGACAACCTAGGCCGCGACATTTTTTCCAGGATGCTTTACGGAAGCCGGATATCACTGATTGTAGGATTCAGTGCCGTTCTTGTCGCGGAATTGCTGGGTATCATCCTGGGTTTGATTTCAGGTTATTATGGAGGAAAAATCGATGCGGTTATCATGCGGATCGCCGACATTTTCATGGCCTATCCGTTCATGCTGCTGACCATCTCCGTTATTGCCGTTCTCGGGCCCTCTATTTTAAATCTTATTCTGGTCCTTGGCATGTCGGACTGGGTTACCTATGCAAGAACCATCCGCGGAAGCGTTCTTTCCATCAAGAGAAAGGAATTCGTGGAGGCTTCAAGGGCCATCGGTACACCCCACCCGGTCATCATCCGGCGGCATGTCCTTCCGAACGTCATTTCTCCGCTCATTATTCTGGGCACTTTGCGGGTCGCAAATATCATTATCTGGGAAAGCGGCCTTTCCTATCTGGGTATGGGAGCTCCTCCGCCCATGGCCACCTGGGGCAGGATGCTTGCCGAGGGCAGGGTATACATCACCGATGCGTGGTGGCTGGTAACGCTGCCCGGTCTGGCGATAATGCTGACCATTCTTTCTATCAATCTGCTCGGAGACGGACTTCGCGATGCTCTGGACCCGAGGCTTAAAAATCTATAAAATATCAAAAATCAATTTTCAGGACGGTGATTCATGAAAGTGCTGCTCATGGGGATGGGGTTGCAGGGAAAAGCTGTTGCTCACGATCTGGAAAAGAGTCAACTGGTAAAAGAGATCCTTGTTCTGGACAACGATCTGGATTCAGTCAACAACTACATCGAAAAAAAGGGGTTTCAGAAGATAACGGCAGGGGCGCTGAATGCCGAATGTGAGAACGAGATTGAAAAAAGTGTCGGCCGGTCCGGCGCAGATCTCGTTATCACGATGCTGCCGGTGGATTTCGGGCTCCGTGTTGCCCGGGCCGCGCTTGATGCAGGCATTCATTTCGTATCGGCAAGCTATACCGGAAAAGTTGCCCGGATGGACCGGGAGGCAAGAGAAAAAGGTGTTATCATGCTGCCGGAAATGGGAATGGACCCGGGGATCGATCTTATCCTGGGCGGTATTGCCGTAGGTATGCTGGACCGGGTCCATGGCCTGTACTCCTACGGGGCCGGTTTGCCCGGACCTTCTCACAGGGATGACAATCCCCTGAAATACAAAATTTCCTGGAGCTTTGAAGGAGTCCTGAAAGCCTACCTCCGGGATGCGGTGGTCATAAGAGACGGCGTAAAGATCGATATCCCCGGGGACTCAATTTTCAAGCCTGAAAATACCCACATGATCGAAGTGCCCGGACTGGGGCCGATGGAAGCCTACCCCAATGGAAACGCCGTAAACTTTATGTCGGTCTTCGGCCTTGATGAAACCGTTCGCCACATGGGTCGTTTTGCTCTTCGCTGGCCCGGGCACTGCGGCTTCTGGAGTACCATGGCCGGTCTGGGTCTGCTGTCTGATAAACCGGACGGCACACTGCCGGTCTCCCCGCGGGACTTTCTGGTGAATATCCTGTCGCCAAAGCTTCAGTACGCCGATGATCAAAAAGATATAGTAATTATCCGGGTAGAGGCCTGGGGTGAAAAGGACGGCGTCTGGAAACGGGTTACACTTGAGGTGTTTGACAACCGCGATCTTGAAACCGGGCTTTTTGCCATGAACCGTACAGTAGGCTACACTGCCGCCATAGCCGCCAGGATGATTCTTTCCGGTAAAATAAATACACCAGGAGTTCTCTCGCCGGTAAAAGACGTTCCCGCTAAAGATTTTTTAAAAGAGCTTGAACTGGTTGGCATCCGGTCTCGGTGCCGGGTTGAAGAGATTGATCAAGAGTACCATAGCTAATATAACGGATATAAATCAACAGGAGTCAAAAGAGTAAATGAAAGCAATCGTTCTTGGAATGGGCCTTCAGGGAAAGGCCGTCATACACGATCTTGAACAAAGTGACCTGATAAGCCGGGTATTTGCCGCCGATCTCGGCATTGACAATACCAGAGCATATCTGGAGCAAATGGGATATGCCAAAACAGAGGCGGTTAAACTTGATGTCAGTCTGGAAAAGGATCTGGCCGGAAAGTACATGGATATGGGTGTCGATATCGTCATATGCATGCTGCCCATCGAACTTGCCCTTACCGCCGCCAGAGCTGCGATGGATGCTATGATTCCTTTTGTGAGTTCTAATTATACTTACCAGCTCCAGGAACTTGATACGCCTGCAAGGGAAAAGGGCGTACTCATTCTGCCGGAGATGGGACTCGATCCGGGCATTGATCTGGTTCTGGGACGGCTGGCCGTTGACCAACTGGACCAGGTCCACGGTCTTTACTCCTACGGCGGCGGTGTCCCTGCCATGGAATGCGCCGATGACAACCCTATCCGCTACAAGATATCCTGGATTTTCGACAGGGTCCTGGCTGTTTACACGCGTGAGGCCAGGCTTGTGAAAGAGGGCCGGCCGCATGTTGTTCCCGGTGATGAAATTTTTTCACCGGACAATGTTCACGAGATCGAATTTCCGGAAATCGGCAGGCTGGAGGCCTATCCAAATGGTGATGCACAGCGGTATGTGGAGATATTTGGCCTGGGTAAAGAACTTGTGGAAATGGGACGATTTGCCTTAAGGTGGCCCGGGCATTCGAAGTTCTGGCATAAAATGGTAAAGCTCGGTCTTCTCGACGACACCCCTGTCAGTATCAAGGGCGCCGAAATATCACCGCGCAGCTTTCTTACCAAATGGCTTACACCCCGCCTCCAGTATACGGATACGCAGCGTGACCTTGCACTTTTAAGGGTTGAAGCATGGGGGATCAAGAAAGGCCGGAAGGTGAAAGTAACCTATGATCTGGTCGATTATCGTGACCTTTCCACGGGACTTTTTGCCATGAACCGTACAGTCGGGTTCACGTCGAGTATCGGCGCATTGATGATCCTGTCCGGTAAAATCACGGGCAGCGGTGTGTTGTCCCCGGCTATCCATGTGCCCGCCCATGAACTGCTCGAAGAGATAAAGGCACGGGGGATGCACGTGGATCACCATGTGGAGGAATTGGACTGATTATGGAAGGCGTGGACAAAGTGGCGCTGGAGGCATTGATTCAGAAAAATGTCGGCGAACGTATCCGCAAGCTGCGCAAGGCGAAAAACCTCAATGCCGTGGAACTTGCCTCGAAAGCCGGGATCTCCCAGGGCCAGTTTTCCAAGATAGAAAACGGCAAAGCCACTATCTCCATCAAGAACCTTGCCGGGATATGTCGTCTGCTCGGCTATCCATTAAGTTACCTGTTCCAGAGTGAAAGCAGTGCCCATGCCGGCACCCGTACAATAACAACCGTCGCCGGCCTTGAACACGAGGGACTGCACTGGCTTGATCGGGAAATATCCAGATATACGGATAAAGTAGTTACCCTGAACACCCTCGGCACTGTGCAGTTCGGCCCGGTCCATGAACAGGTTGATCTTCTTTTGAAAGGCGAAATTGATCTTTTTGTGGAAGAACTGGTCCATTTCAGCCGGACAGCCCCCGCGCTCAGACATCTTGCCCTGCCATACTGCTTCCGGAGCAAGGCCAAACGGCTTGCCTTTTTCCGAAGCAGTTATTTTCTGGAAAACGTGACAAACAGATTGCTTGCAAAAGGGATTCGGTGTCTTAATCCCAGGTGGAACTGGATCCGCGGTCTGCAAAATGTCATCATTTCCAACAGGCCGATTATTACGCCCAGGGATGTCAAAGGCCTGCGGGTGAGAATATATGAATCCGATATTTTAAAAAAATTCTGGGATAAAATGGGCGCGATTCCCGTGGTCGTTCCCTACGGCGGGATACGGCAGGCCATTGATTCCGGAAAAGTGGATGCCGTGCCCATGTTTAAAGCGCTGCTCTATCGCAACAGGCTTTGCCGCAATGCCGGGTTTATCACTATCCTGGGCGATCTCGCCTGTCCAATGGGGGTATTTGTCACTGAAAAGAAATATTCTTCTTTTTCGCACGAAATTCAAAATTCCCTGAAAAAAGCATGCAACAGCGCCGGTGACATATTTTCGCTGACTGTAAAACGGGCTGAAAAGAAAAATGAAAAACTCAACATGAGCCGCTATGGAGCGGTCTACCTGAAAGTGGACCTGGAACCGTGGCGTCTTGAAACGCTGCGGATAAGAAGGGAACTGATGGCGGAAAAAATGCTTTCCCGAACAGCATGGGACGCCATGGAAAATGCTTGTTGAACAATGAAAATAAAAACGGAAATGACGACCCGGGCTCTGGCCCGGTTTGCATGTGAACTGAACCCTTGCGATATTTCACCTTTCGCGCTGGAGATGGCCAAAAGGGCTTTCATGGATCTCCTTGCTGCCGCCGTTGCCGGGCTGGACGTTCTTCCCGTACGTGCCGTAACGGCATCTGCAGGAGCCGTTTTTTCAAAAGGGGCTTCCAGCGTGTGGTTTTCCGATAAAACCCTCACGGCCCCGGGCGCAGCCTACGTGAACAGCACCCTGGCAAGTGCCCAGGACCTGGATGACGGTCACAGACAGGCCATGGGGCATCCCGGCGCTTCGATCATTCCAGCAGTTTTTGCCGTGGCACAAGAGACAAATGCGAGAGGTATGGAACTGCTGGCCGCCGTAGTGGTGGGATATGAAGTCGCCATACGGATAGCCGCGGCCAGGGACCATGATGCCCTGGACACCCTTGCCAGCGGAAAGTGGTGTTGTTTTGGCGCATGTGCTGCCGCTGGGCGCCTGCGCGGTATTTCTTCCGGCAACCTTGCAGAAGCCATGTCCATTGCCGGAGTCCAGGCCCCCGGCCTTTCAGCAGCCGGGTACAGCAGTGTCATGGGAAACAGTGTCAAAGAGGGGATTGCCTGGTCCACGTTGACGGCGCTCTGCGCATTGGAACCCGCGGAAAGGGGTTTTACAGGCCCCCTGGATATCCTGGATCATCCGGATTATTATTTTTCTGAAAAGATTATTTCCGGGCTGGGAAAAACATTTGCCATCGAAAAGATATATTTCAAACCCTATTCCTGCTGTCGCTGGATACACAGCGCCATAGATGCCCTTTGCGCTATAATGGCAGAGCACAACCTTCACGCGCGGGAAATTACAGGGATGGAGGTTCACCTGTTTGAAAGGGCCCTCAGGCTGAACAATTACCCTGATCCCGATTCACTTGAAGGTGCTCAGTACAGTATCCCTTTCTGTCTGGCCGTGGCGGCAATAGCTGGGAAAAGCGCATTTTTACCCATGCGGCCTGACCTGCTTTTAAGGGAAGATATAACCGGGCTGGCCTGCAAGATCCACCTGTTTGAAGATACCGCGTTTACGGATATGTTTCCAAGGATGGTCCCTGCAAAGGTTGTCGTCCAAACAAAAAATAATAATTATACCATGATTGTGGAATATCCCAAAGGTGATCCGGCCAATCCCATGTCGTGGCGGCAACTTGAAAATAAGCTTTGCCATATTTCACAGCCCTTTCAGGATTTTATCAATGTTAAAAAGGCGATTCGTGCGATAAAAAATATGGAAAACGGCACAATTGACGCCCTTGCAGATGTACTGAGATGCCCGGTTCCGACCCTTGACAGTTAATTTTTCGAGGGCGTGTAAATGTGCTGACCGAGAATAAGGCCAACATTGAGAACGCTTCCGGGTTCGTTTGCAAAAGGGATTCGATGGATAAGAAAGTTAATTGCTGTTTCCTGTCCGTTTCGTATGGCGCGGCATTTTTTTAAGGAGTGGTGATTTACTATGGCTGAATTAATTGATTTGACGCATCTTTTTGATGACGACATACCGGTATATCCGGGCGATCCCTGTGCAAAGCTCTACGAGACCGCCAGTATCGCCAAGGACGGATATACCGACCATAAGATTGAAACCGGTATGCATGTCGGAACCCATATGGACGGCCCGCTTCATTTTATTGAAGGCGGCATGTTTCTTTCAGAAGTCCCCTTAAACTCGTTTACAGGAATCGGCAATCTGGTTGACGCCCGCGGAAAATCATGCGTGACCGGCGATTTTCTGGAGATGCATGATATTTCCCGAGGCGATATCGTACTGGTGATGACGGGTTTTTCTAAAAAGTTCAAAGACCCGGACTATTATGAAACCTATCCCGAGCTGTCTGAAGATTTTGCGAACCGACTGGTTGATCTCGGTGTGAGTGCTGTTGCCATGGATACTCCGAGCCCTGATCGTGATCCGTTTCCTATCCACAGGATACTGATGAGCAGCAATGTACTCATAATTGAAAATGCTGATAATCTTGAAGCATTAACAGGTAAGGGCAGGTTTAGGGTTCACGCCTATCCGATGAAGCTGCGGACAGAGGCTGCTCCGGTCAGGGTTATTGCTGAAATTCTTTGAATTTATCGGTATTTCGCCATGAAACCAAATAGGTAAATACGTACTGCCGCCGCCCATGGCAGGTTTTTTTGAGTTTTCGATGATGCGTGTGCGGGAAGATATCGATCAGAAAGCATTGAGCGAATTGTTTCATGGGTAATTGTTCGGGGAATGGGCAAATTATGTTTTTTTCCGTGTGATAAATCTCGAAAGTCAGAACGGAGTATGAAGTGCTTTGAGCAGTTTTAAAACATGTGACCGAACAGAGACATCCAGGGCCGAGGCAATGAACCTATTTTCCAATACTGCTAAATTGATCGATTATTGAGTTGATCTGCACCGATCTCTTGCGCATCAGGGATTCACGAAAACCCTCGACATATCCACTGGTATGCCTGCGGTTTTCGTAAATCTTACTGCATTAAGATTTCAGCACAGTTCTTTCCTGATAATTGCATAACACAGGACTTTGGAAGAGGAGGAAATATCATGAATCTTGAAATATTTGAAAAAATGGATTCGCCACAACTGCGGTCTTATATTGAGTTTCTTCTCCGGCATTACAGGGTCATGGATGCTTTCTGGTTTATCTATGTGGCGGAACGATTCGACCAGCCGACCGCAGAACGCATTAATGAACAGGTCTGGAAGCGAGTTCCCGCCATGGCGGCCGAAGATCTTTTAAAAAAATTTAACATTGACGAAAAAGGCTTAAAGGGATTTGTCCAGGCGCTCAGGTATTTTCCATGGTGTATCCTGGTGGGGTACGATATTGATGAAAAAGAAAACGAGGTCATCATTAACGTGCCTTCCTGCCCGACTCAGAAAGCGCGCCTTCGACGGGGCCTGGATGAGTTTGTATGTAAGGATATGCATAAAGGTGAGTTCGAAAGTTTTGCCAAGGTCATCGACCGCCGGATACAGGTTGAATGCCTGTTTGCACCCCCTGATCCACATCCTGACGATATGTTTTGCAAATGGCGCTTCACCTGCAAATAAATTTTTCAACCATCAGGAATTGTGAACTTGATAAAAACCTGCTGTTGCCTGCTTTCGAAATTTTCGCAAAGCATGCGCCTTGGGGTATGCCGGATAAATGTCGAGTTTATCCTGGCTTGCAGTAAGAGTAAAAAGGAGGGAGACACCGAATGACTACCGAAATTAGGGGGGGTCAAACCTTGAATCAGGGAATATAACTTGACAGTTCGATACAAAAGGTCTATTGAATGTTCCATGGCAAGACAATGACGCATAGAATACAGTGGGGCCTTGTACCATCTTATGTTCAGAGCCAATCAGGGGAAGCCCATTTTCAGAGATGACAAAGCCCGGGGTATTTTTCTCGATATCATAAGCGAGGCATCACAGCGGTTTGCAATTGAGATCCATGCCTATGTTCTAATGGAAAATCACCACCATATCCTCCTTAAAACCATAGACCCCAATTTGTCAAAAGCCATTCAGTGGATCGGCACTACATATACGCGTTGTTTCAATCTTCGACATGGTGAAAGCGGTCATCTTTTTCAGGGTCGTTTTAAAAGTATCATCGTTGAAAATGATGCGTATCTTTCCCAATTGTCATATTATATACATTGCAATCCTCTATTGCAGGTTCAGGAGTAACAAGAACATGGTTTTTCCTGTTTCAGGTGTAGAAGTTAGCCCGATAATACCTTTTGTGGTTGCATTTACCGTCTCTTTTTTTACATCCATGGGCGGCGTTTCCGGAGCCTTTCTTCTCCTGCCGTACCAGGTCAGTTTTCTGGGTTATACCGCGCCGTCGGTCAGCGCCACAAACCAGGTGTTCAATATTGTTGCAATCCCAAGCGGCGTTTACCGGTTCATCAAGGAAGGACGGATGGTATGGCCCCTTACCCTGGCGGTTATTATCGGTACGCTGCCAGGGGTGTTTATCGGGGCATGGGTGCGGATCGAGTACCTGCCGGACCCGAAAAATTTTAAGGCTTTTGTAGGATTCATCCTGCTTTATATCGGCATAAGGCTTATTCAGGATGTTATGAAGAAAAAGGAAGCCGGCCGCAGGGAAAAAAGCGGCAGTTCAAAAATGGAGGATTCCTTTACTGTCTGCATTACCCGTTCCTCCATGAAACGGGTTGAGTTCAGCTTTGATGATAATTCTTTTGCCTTTACTCCCTCTGTAGTGCTGAGTATCTGTTTTTTGGTGGGTATTGCCGGTGGCATTTACGGCATCGGCGGCGGATCCATAGTCGCCCCTTTTTTTGTGGCCATTTTAGGGCTGCCGGTATACGCCGTTGCAGGTGCAGCCCTGATGGGAACTTTTATAACTTCTATTGCCGGTGTTGCTTTTTACCAGGGCCTGGCTCTATTTTATACGGAAACGTCTGTTGCGCCTGACTGGATGCTTGGTTTTCTACTGGGGTTCGGCGGTTTTGCCGGGATTTACCTTGGAGCACGCTGCCAGAAATACGTTCCCGCACGGATGATCAAAATAGTGCTTTGTATTTGCGTACTGGTCGTGGCCGTAAGGTACCTTGTTGGGTTTTTTCAATAAGTTTTGAAAATGCTCAAGTCCTTTGGCGATGATTTCAATGCTGCCCGGAAATGCTTTTTTTCGCCCTTTTTGAATCTCCGCCTGCCGGTGCTCCTCAGCCTTCAAGATATGACTTCAGTTTGCCGAGCCCTTCTTTTATTTCCGATGTATCAATTCCGGAGTAGGCCAGGCGGATATAAAATTCCGTTTCGCCTTCCAGCGGACGGCCGAAATGGGCCCTGGTGCATACCGAGACGCCGGTTTCGTGCAGAATCGATTTCCGGATCGATTCATAATCAAGAAGGCCTTTTTTCTGAACTGCTTTTGTCACGTTTGGAAACAGATAAAAAGTGACGTTGGGAGAGAAGCAGCGGACACCGTCGATACTGTTGATGATCTTGACAGCCGTATCTCTTCGCTCTTTAAGGATATCGAGAATCTTCTTTCTCCCGGCCTGATCACCAGTCAGCGCCTCGATGGCGGCGTACTGGATGAAGTGATTGGCGCACGACTCATCATTTACGTTCAGCCTGGTGATCACATCGATGACTTCTTTGGGGCCGATGGAAGCACCAAGCCGCCAGCCGGTCATGGCAAACTGCTTGGAGAAAGTATATAAAATCACGGTGCGATCGGCCATTCCGGGCAGGGATGCAAAAGATCGGCTCCGGCCTTCATATCGGATATCAAAATAGGCTTCGTCGCAAAGGACATACAGGTCATGTTTTAAAACCAGTCCTGCAAGCGCTTCCATCTCAGTTTGGCTGCATTCGGCGCCACTGGGGTTATGAAGATCGTTCAGCACCAGAAAACGGGTTTTGGGCGTAATCATCCGTTTGATTTTTTCGATATCGATTTCAAAGTTGTCCTTTCCTTCCATGTAGCTGTACGGTAGGCTCTTTCCCCCGTAAAATTCGATCTGGGATTCATAAATGGGGAAGCCCGGATTCGGATAGAGCACCTCATCGCCGGGGTTCATCAGTGTCATGAAAAATTTACTGATGGTTGGCTTGCCCCCCGGCTGAATGGCAATATTTTCCATGGTGTAATCGATGCCATGGGAAGAACTGAGCGTTGAGGCCAGTACCTCGCGCAGTCTTGGAATGCCGGCATTGGGGCAGTATCCGGTTTTTCCGTCACGCATGGCTTTGGCAGCGGCGTCCATAATATTCGAGGGAGTGATGATGTTCAAGTCGCCCAGATGAAACGGGTAGACCTTGTTTCCCTTTGCGGAAAAAGCCGCGGCCTCCGCCGACACCGCAAAGGCGGTTTCCGTTCCCAGGTGGGAAATACGTTCTGCGATTTTCATATTAACTCCTTAATTTATCAGGGTTCGATTTGGGGTAATGGTGTGAATTTAACTATCCATAATACAAGAACAAAGTTTTTTGCGGAAATTTTTACAAAGCGGATAAATAAAAATTCCTTTTGTCTGTTTTTTTAACCTATGCGAGGGATAGAGACTGTAACCGCTTGTTTTACCGAGTTGAGTCCAATTGGCAGCACGGTAACATGTTCCTTTAAATCGATTGAGCTGGACAAAAGTTTCCAGCAGTACAGGTCTGTATTTATATCTATTTTCCCAATCAACCGGCAGTTGTTTTGCAATACCTCCAAGAATTCTGGATGCCAGATTCGGAACCCTAACCCAGGGCAGAATTAAAAATCGTACATTGTTGACAACATATTTCAAATTTGCGTCGCGTTGTTCCCTTGTCCAGCCAATGAATCTGTCCCGGCCCGCCAAAGACCAGGAGCCTGCTGCAAACCCAATAACTGCAACAAGTATTTTCTTTTTTCCCGCATACACCAGATATCTCATCTGTGCGCCAAATAACGTTGATCCGCCAATGTAGTGGTATTGTTCAATAAGTTCGCGCCACAGCAGTAAATTTTGGGCTGTGTAAGCAGGAATAAATTTAAGTTCTTTCATCTCTTCCCGGGATAACGTAACGCTTGTCGTATCAATTTTCAGGGGTTGTTTCTTTTTTTTATCGGGATTGGTTTTTTTTGTTGATTTTTTTGCAGGTGGTAAAAAAATAAGATTATCCATATCCATTCGTTTTAAGATATGAGCTACTTGATTTAATTTCAGATTTCCATCTGATTGATAAAAATTGAAAGCCAAACAAACATGTTTTGCAATTCTGTTGCGTGTATACTCAGGATTGGATTTTATCAAATTCCTGATCTTTTTAACCTGGTTTGCTGTAAAATAGTGACCAATGTATTTAGCACGGGTACTGTCCCATGTATCAGATCCCTTTTTACATGGATTTTGCAGAACTTTCAGCAATTTTTCAACACAAGCTTCCCGCTGGGTGGGTTTTCTTCCCGGGGTTTTAAAGTATTGCAATCCTTTTTCAGTAAAATCCTCCATGGCTTTTATAATGGATGTTGGCGGTACACGCAGATCAAGAACCATTCTTTCAACACTTTTATTATCCAATGCCCCAAGAATAATTTTAGCTCGTTTTATTCTCCAGATACCCGCAGTTCTGCTGGATGCAATAGTTTTTACCTGTTTAAGAATATTTTCACAACTCAGGATGTCACATATTTTTTTTTGAGCCCTCTTTTCCTGAATTGTGTCTCTATCAATTGAACAGTTTTCTGGTTCCAGACAGCGTAGCAATATACTCTCCTTTTTTATGGCGATGGTTATACCTGAAAATTGTGTCTACCAGACCTTTATGAATTTTGCGAAATTTCAGTGAATATAACTTGCTGACCCAGTCATAATATTTTTCCATACTTTTCATGTTTTGAGGAAATAATATTTTTATCAATTCATCAATATGTTTATCCGCATTATTATCAAAAAAATCTTCCAACCGAGGTTGGGGGCCGTTGATCACCGGTTGATACTGTTGTACAAACACATATGCGCCTTTCAGTGAACGTAAAAAACGAAATCTCTCGACATCCTGGGCAAGTGTTGTGTTGAACCCGTACATGCAGATGAATTCAGGATTATCTTTGTAGGTAAAACTGAATTTACGAAAATTTTCCCCAACCTCATCAAGTCTTTTATTGTCATTCAGGCTGAAATGAAAATTTCTTCTTGTGAATTTTAAGTTTGAACATTGGATACGCTTGAGTATCTCAATTTTTTCCTTATTCACAAGATGAAGATCAAGGGTCTGTGTAAAATTAACTTTGACATCGCCAGATGCCATTTCCTCCAGAAAATCATCTGCTTTTTCATGTGATAAAATGTTATCATCAAGTAAAATGAGTTTTTTTCTGTTTCCTTGCAGAAGAGCATTTAGATCGCTGACCTGGTGTGGTTTGCCCTCTTTTTCAGGAACAAGGCAAAATGCACAGTTAAATGGACAACCACGGGTTATAAATCCCATGGCCCTGTCCCCCAGGCCAGGATAAAGGTCATAATCAGCAGGCATGTTTTCAATCTCTGCTGAAAGACGTTGTCGGATATTCACACCCGAGCCTCCAAGAGTAAGGGATTTACCATAAAATTTTTTTAATTTCATTATGTGATTGGCTGAGCCGGGGCTGTTAAAAATTGAACTGGCAAACACTCTGTCAGCTCCTTTGATACAGCTGTCTCTGTGTGCCAGAATAACTTTTTTCCCCTTTTCTTTGTAATATCGACTCAGTTTCATAAGAGCAAGGTTCGGCAATTTTCCATCCACATCAATTAGCAGAATTGATTTTGGAGGTATTTTATTGATTTTTTTCTTTTTTTGGGACGTTAAATTAATTTCGGGAAGTTGCAGATGTTTTTCTATTAATTTATCTGGAAAGAGTACACGGTTTTTTTCTGAAAGGGTTACAATAAACTGCATCATGGGGAGAAGAGAATCCATGAGACCGATAAAATACCGCAGTTTTTTTCGGCCGGACAGAATATCAGGACGATGCATTAGAATCAGGCCGGGAGTCTCAAAAAGGTTTCTGCTTGAAGGGAATGCATCAAGCAAATGACGGCAAACATCCATAGCCGTCATTAGAATGTTTTTTTGCCATTTTTTTAATTTTGACCATTCTGTTTCAATATCGCAATTTCTTACCATCCAGTTTTTGCAGTCAATAGTTAAATGCTCATCAGCAAGCCGGCAAATTGTTTTCAGGATATGCAGAGGAAGAAATTTTTTATATTTAAGTCCCTTGTGCCGGAGGATCTTCAAAAACGCCGTGGGATCCGTGATTCTTGATTTTTTGTTAAAAAGAGAATGGAACCTGTTTACCCGTAAAAAGGGATTATTAAAATCAAAGTCATCCGTGTTGTCATGGGGCGTTAAATCATTACCATAGCCTATGAAAAAATAATTATTAAGCCGGCTGCTGCTTTTTATTTTGCGAATATCGATTAGTGTGCTTAAATTATGGCATTCATTGCTTTTTAGATGTGTTATTGTACCATTTCCAAATATTTGAATACCACTTCCAATCTGGTGAGATGTTGAATTTTCAGTTTCAGCATGGAGTGCCAGAATAAATTCAAGTTTTAGTTTTTCTTTAGAGTCACGGCAAAATTTTTCCAGAGCACATGGAATATGTGGTAAAAAACGGGAACCGGTTACACACAGGGCTATTAGCTGTAAAAGTTCTTTCCGGCAAGAATCCGACGGCAGCAGAGTCCATTTTTTAATTGAACCTTTTTTTTCGGGGACAATGAATTTTCCAGTATGGTTTTTTTTGGCATTTTTATAATAGAGCTCAAGCAGATACATATTATACCTATTTGTAATATATGTTCATAGAAAGTAGTTTTAAGAGCGTTTTAAAATTTAAATATTTCAATATGTTAAGTTAATATCAATGTCAATACCTATTTTTTATTTTATAAAGAAGATCCTCTGCATCTGCAGGTGGTTATTTGAAAAATAGTTATAAAATAAATGCCGAAATTGCTTGACAGTGAAGCAAACCTGTGAATATACAACATAGCTTTATCTGTTGTGGATTTCGCGTAGAGATGCTGTCCAGATCATTTTGGGCGGCATTTTTTTATGGTTTTAAACAGCCGGCATGCATGGCATGCGGGTTTTTTTATAAGAAAAAGCAGTTGTTGTCCGGTGAGATCGTGCATTATCTATGCGACTGGTTGATCAAAAGCAGCAATGGAACAGTTGCTGCTTTTGACGGACCTCGGACGTAAACAACGTGCCGACATGGTGCATGCGATTCTCGTGTGTATCCCATGATCGGCAATGACTGGAGATTATGGAATTTCAAGAATTAGGATTGAATGAACAACTGTCGCAGGCGGTGACGGAACTGGGTTTTGTGACCCCCATGCCCATACAGGAAAAGGCCATCCCCGTGCTGCTGGAAGACCGGCAGGATGTGGTTGGACTGGCCCAGACCGGTACCGGAAAAACAGGGGCCTTTGGTTTGCCGCTGCTGCAGCGTATCGACGAATCGATCCGCCGCCCCCAGGCCCTTGTTCTGTGCCCCACCCGTGAACTTTGCATACAGATCACCAGGGATATAAAGCGGTATTCACGCCACATGGCGGGCGTTCATACAGTAGCTGTGTACGGCGGTGCCGGCATCGTTACCCAGATGCAGCAGATAAAACGCGGTGCCCACATTATTGTGGCGACGCCGGGACGGCTCATTGATCTGCTCCATCGAAAAGTGGTGAAGATGGCCCAGGTATCCGTGGCGGTTTTGGATGAAGCCGATGAGATGCTGAACATGGGATTTAAGGAAGAGATCGACAAGATCCTGGATACCCTGCCCGCACAGCGCAGGATCTGGCTGTTTTCCGCTACCATGCCCTCGGGTGTCGCTTTCATTGCTAAAAAATATCTTGCGGACCCGGTGAATATCACCGTGATGGGGAAAAACCGAACCCCCAAGAACATCGCACACACCTGCTACACCCTGCGGGAAAAAGATCGGTATGAGGCGTTGAAACGGGTACTTGATTTCTCTCCGGGTATTTTCGGGCTGGTATTCTGCCGAACCCGGAAATTGACCCAGGAAGTCGCGGCCAGCCTGATGAAAGATGGCTATGACGCGGATGCCCTTCATGGCGATTTGTCCCAGTCCCAGCGGGATTATGTCATGGGAAAATTCCGGAGTGCATCGGTTCGTATTCTGGTGGCCACCGATGTAGCGGCCCGGGGACTGGATGTGGATGATATCACCCATGTGATTCATTACAATCTGCCCGACGAGACGGAAGTGTATACCCACCGCAGCGGGCGGACGGCCCGAGCCGGAAAATGCGGCGCATCCATTGTGCTGATCAATATGAAAGAAAAATATCGGGTTCAGCTCATTGAAAAGCGGTGCAAAATCAAGTTTGATTTTGGAAAAATCCCTGCAGGAAAGGAAATTTGCAAAAAGCAGCTTCTCAGTCACATCGAAAAAATTGTGGATGCAAAGGTCAACGACGATGACTTCGCCGATTACCTGCCCGACGTATACGAGGCGTTGAGGGGAATAGACAAAGAGGAACTGATCAAACGATTCGTGTCTTCCGAATTTACCCGTTTCATCGAGAATTACCGCCATGCCGGTGATATCAACGTGAAAACCGAAAAAGCGGCGGGTGCCTGGACCGGAGACAAATCCGGGGCAAAGAAGGGTGCCAATGGCGGGATTGCAAAACAAAAGCCCAGCATCAGAAACCGTATGAAGGGCAAGAAAACCCAGCGTTTTTTTATCAACGTCGGCCGGCTGGATAAAATCAATCCGGGCGCCATCATACGGCTTGTCTGTGACGGCTCGGGAATTCGGTCAAACATGATAGGCCAGATCGATTTAAAACGGGAATTTTCATTTTTCGAGGTAGAACAGCAGGCGGCCGGCAGGGTGCGCCAGTTTGTAAAAAACGCCAGGCTCGACGGCAGGGCCGTCAAGGTCCGGGAGGTCGTTAAAAAAAACATCGGCGGAAAAACCATGGGAAACCATTCCAGACAAAATAAACGCAGTCATCACCACGCTGCCGTCATGTGACAAAAGGCCGGTTTTAACGGTTCAGCTTTCAGGTGAACCATTGAACCCGAGCCTTTGGACGGTTACCATTATTCTATCAGGGGTGCCACAATAATATTCACCCGTCTGTTTTTTGCCCGCCCTTTCTTTGTTGTATTGGGTGCGATGGGGTCATACAGAGAACGCCCCACAGCTTCAAGGTTTCTGGGATTGATGCCGATTTTTGTTTGAAGAAACCTGACTACCGCGGCTGAACGGGCAGCAGAGAGTTCCCAGTTTGAAGGAAACTTATAACGATATTTTTCCATTATCGGGATACTGTCGGTATGTCCGATCACCCGTATCTTTTTATTCCTGAGTTCTTTCAAGTTTTTACCGACTTTTGTCAAAATATTTTTTCCCTGGGAAGAAATAGCTGCCTTGCCGAATTCAAACAATATGCGATTCACGAATGTGATGCGAAGCTTGCCTTCTAATTCATCAATGGTCACTTCTTTTTTTAGAATTTGATTTTTCAGATCGGAAGTCATGGATGTATAGCTTGATTTCAGTTGATCCATTCGTGATTTGAGCAGTTCCTTTTCGCCGAAAAGGGTTGAAATTCGCTCCTCAAGGTATTTAATTCTGCTTTTCTGGGTCTTGGTTTCATCGATAAACGCAATCGTCTCAGCCCTGCTTTTTTCAAGTTGTTTTTCAAGTGCAGTGATTCCGCTATTTTTTTCCGCAATTTCCTGATTCAGTGCCGCTACGGCGATTTTGTGATCTGATTTTAATTGACTGATCAGTTTATCAGCTGCATCCTTTTTCTCCTTGCAATCGGAAAGCTGACTGCCTAGGCCGGCAATCTTTTCCTGGTTTGCAGTGGCTTTCCGCCTGATATTCTGGATTTCGGCGTTTGCAGCTTCCAGTTGTTTCAGATGCTCTGCTTCTTTTTTATGCCGGGTTTTGATTTTCTGGTTGAGTTCCAGAACAGCGATTTCATGATCTGATTTTAATTGATTGATCAGTTTATCAGCCGCATCCTTTTCACTCTCAATATCGGAAACCCGGCTTCGAAGGAGTTTGATTTCATCGTCCTTTTTCTGAATCAATTTATTACGTTCGGAAGAAATTGTCTGGAAATTTTTAATCCGGTTTTGCAGTTCTGCTATTATACGGTTTGAAGAAGCAGCCCGATCGCTAAGAGTTTCCGCCGCGTTCTCCAGGGCTGAAATTTGGTGCCGGGCCTGTTCCAGTTTTTTCAGTTTTTCAGCATCGGCAAGAATTTGCCCGCGGAGATCAGTATTTTCCCCGGTCATTTTAATTATTTTTTGATTAAGTTCAGATAACTGTTCCTCATAGGTTAAAAGGGCTGCCTTTCTATCAGCATACCGGTGGTAGAGTAATACCAAGACAATGAGAGCAATTGCCAGCAGTACGGATAAAATTATAACAACTGATTTTTTCATTGTGATTCTCCCTGTATGGTTTGCGTTTAAATTTACAGGTTATTTTTCACGAAGTTATAATTAAGTTGCAATCCGGTGTAAGATTCAAAAAATATGATGCGCAGTTAGTGGCAAGTATGGAAAATCAGCTCAAGATCAATAGCATATTCTATAGATTATACTATGAATCAGTGGCGATTGCAAGTTTGAGATTTTTTTCAGGAGCGAAGTAAACAGTCAATGTCTACTCCCACAGGTTCTTCATGGTATATGGAGAACCTGGCATTGTCCAGAAATCACCGCGAATGTATCTGGAGCCGCTCTCAAGCCTTGAAAGAGCTGTCATATCCTCATTGGACAGTTTAATCGCAAGTGATTTGAAATTTTCAGCCAGCCTGCCCGGGTTTACCGACTTTGGTATGACCGCGGTACCACGCTTAATGGCCCATCTGATCAATATCTGGGCGGGGCTGCAGTCATTTTTTTTGGCAATTTTTTGTATGACCTGGTTGTCAAGAAGGCTCTGCTCATCTTTCCCTTTCATACCGCGCGGGCGGTCGCCGGAACCTAACGGCGCATAAGCAGTCAGGAGGAGATTGTTTTCTTTGCAATACCCGAGCATATCGTTTTGCTGAAGAAACGGGTGCAGTTCAATCTGATTCATCTCCGGCTTGATGGATGCGGTTTTCATCAGCCCGTCAAGTTTTTTCATGCTGAAATTAGAGACCCCGATATGCTTAGTCCATCCCTTTTTTACACATGATTCCATTCCTTCCCAGGTCTCGGACAGGGACAGTTCATCCAGGCCGATAAAATCAGACGCTCGTCTTGGATACGTCACTTCCGGTTTTATGGCCACCGGCCAGTGAATGAGGTATAGATCAAGATAATCAAGACAAAGATCTTTTAATGTTTTCTGTAATGCCCGAGGGAGATGGTCCTTCCGGTGGGCATTATTCCAAAGTTTTGATGTGATCCATATATCTTCTCTTGTGATTTCGCCGGTCGTAATTGAGTCCTTTAATGCCTGCCCGATCTCTTTTTCATTTCCATAAATTGCGGCACAGTCAATGTGCCTGTATCCTATTTTTATGGCTTCTCTGATCGCGTTGTATGTTTCCCCCGGTTTAGATTTCCAGGTACCAAGACCAATGATCGGCATTTTATCTTTGTTTTTAAATTGTAAATTTTCCATCGGTGTTCCTTTTTATTGGTAATATTTATTTTTTCTATATCAAAAAAATTGCAATAATCACAAGCCAAATGTGTCTCCTGGGCAAATGTCTAAAATGGAAGTGAAGCGGAATAAGTGCCTTTTTTTTAAAATTTATTTGTGATAATAAGGCGATACGTCTTACAAAAACAGGGTACTTACGAAAAAAATGATGATCTGGAACAGCCTCGGGAGGTAGTATCATGAATAATTCAAAATCTTTTGAGGAAAAATATAACGATTATTTTTCCAGAGTGAGTAAACCCGGTTTTTTTGAAAAAGCACAAATTCCCGGTGTCCGGAGAAATAATGATACTCTGATCCTTGATTTTTTTGACCGGAAGGTCACATGCTCCTCCGATGGGATTCGAGATAATGAAGGTCGATCCTTGACCGATGCAGTCAAGGCTGTTCTGTGTCAATATCTGCTCATGTTTCCGGACCCGCTATGCGAAAGCTCCAGCCGGCTGGTAACGTTAAGGGAATTTTCAAATTCAGGGCCACTGTTTTCAAGCTTCACAGCCAACACGGGCAAAATCATCGAAGCTACTTTTTCAGGCAGCCTGGAAAAACTGAATAACAGGTGCCTCGCACTTGACGGCACAATTATGGAAAACGCATCCTATGATCTGAGTGTCAGGTTCAGAGCATTAAGCAGGATTCCGGTAATCCTTAATTTTAACAATAAAGATGGTATGATGCCGGCCAGTGCTGTTTATTTGTTCCACGATAATGCCGACAAGTACCTTGACATCAAAAGCCTGGCTGTTCTCTGCACGTATCTTACAGGGCAGTTGATCCGGCAGGATCTATAGACCGTCACATATTAAACTTCACTGCGTTATCGGTCGCCGACGGTAAATTATGACAGGCATATCCGGTTTTTGTTTTCATGGGGGATTGTCAAAATGGAGCGTGCCTCATCCGGGCCGGCAATGTCTCTGCCGATTTCCCCGGCAATTGTCACAATTTTTTCAACCAGTTTGACATTGGATGCAGGGGAACCGTCGGGCATGTATAAATTATCTTCAAGACCTATTCGGACATGCCCGCCCAATACGATTGCTGCTGTGGAAAGCGGTATCTCGGCCTTGCCGATTCCGGCCACGGTCCATGTTGAATCAGGCGGTATGCTCTCGGACAAAAAGAGCAGGTTCTTCACTGTCCCGGGCATTGCTCCGGGTGCTCCCAGAACAAAATCAAAATGAATGGGGAACTCGATAAACCCCTTTTTTTCAAGATGCAGTGCATTATTTATCATGCCTGTTTCAAATACTTCAATCTCCGGCTTTACACCGGTTTCCTTGAATACTCCGGCGAGAAATTCAATAAATTCAGGCGAGTTTTCATATATTATTCCCGGAAGATTGCTTGATCCGGTAGTAAATGAGGCCATTTCGGGGAGCAGCCTTACAGGAGCTGCTCTGTCCTTATAGCCTTTTCCCGCCCGTGCGCCCGTTGACAGCTGAATTATTACATCCGGCGAGACTGCTTTTATTTTTTTAACGATTTCTTTGTAGATTGATTCATCGAGGGTCGGCTTGTGTTGAGAATCCCTGGCATGAACATGAAAAACAGATGCTCCCGCATCAGTGCATCTTTTTACATCCGCGGCAATTTCTTCAGGCGTTACCGGAAGATCGGGATTGGTTTTTTTTTCATGCACATTGCCGGTCAAAGCGACGGTAATTATAAGTTTTTCCATGATTATTAAACCTTTTCTGTCATCTGACAACATGTACCGCGATTCTTGATACTTGAGAATACATTTAACCCCAGGCCTTCTTATAATATTCACTAATAGTTCGGTACCGGAGTTTCCAAAATGCGTTACAGCTCTTTTTTACGAAATTCCACTTTTAACAATTTTTCAAAAATTTTTATCATTGCCCCCTTATCTTCTTTTCCATATCCTGATTTTAAAGCGGTTTGATAGGTGGAAAAGGCAGCGTGAACAACCGGAATCGGAATTTTTTCATTAGAAGATATCCGGCAGATGTTGACCATGTCTTTATAAGCATCGTCCATGGAATATCCATGATCAAAACGGTTATCAAGAATTTTTGGGAGAAAAACCCTGGAAGCAAAGCTCTGGCCGGACCCCGTGTTGATAACCTGAGCTAATTTTTCAGGTTCCAGCCCCAATTTTACCGCCATGGGCATAACCTCAGCAAGCGCCGCCAGGTGGACATTGAATAGAACATTGTTTATCATTTTGGAAAGCTGGCCGCTGCCGGTTTCACCCATATATACGATCTTGTTTCCTATTTTTTCAAGGGCGGGCCTGACCTCTTCCAATATTTTTTCGTCACCGCCGAACATAATGGTCAGGGAAGCCTCTTCGGCCCGGTCCTCCATTCCGGTTACAGGTGCATCTGAAAAACAAATCCCGCTTTCTTTCAATTTCGCTGAAGTTTTTTTTGTCCACATATGGTCTGAAGTTCCCAAATCGACCACTATCTGATTGTTTTTTGATCCGCGGATTATGCCTTTAGAGCCGAAAATTATTTCTTCAGTGACATTGGAGTCGGGCAGGCTGAGAAATATCCAATCACTTAGATTTGCAAGTTCAGCCGCCGATTTTGCTTTTTTAGCCCCCCTGGAAGTTAAAAAAGCCATCGCATTTTCGCTGATATCGAAAACAATGAGCTCATAATTGCCTTGCAAAAGGTTTAATGCCATCCATTTCCCCATTTGTCCAAGGCCTATAAAACCAATCTTTTTTTTCATCTCAGGTGCCATATTGAAATTATTTTTTTTAAAACCGGCAACACTCTCACTAATTTGCCCTTTGCGGCATACCGCCGAACATTGTACCCCATACCGGCATATCTTTGATATTGAGAGAATCCATGTCAAACGGATTTTTTTCAAGCACACAGAAATCCGCCTTTTTTCCCAGTTCAATGGTCCCGATCTCATGATCCTTTTTTGATCCCCCAGTTGGCAATGGGAACCCCCACCAGAGCGGCCACAAAAAAGCCCACGGCTGAAAAGGCAAGACCAATGCTGATACAATCGGTCAATCCCATTTTTTCCCATCCGTCTGCAATGGCAAGGGGCTGGCCCGGGCCCTGGGTAAATCCGTGACCTGCCAGGTAACCCACGGCGGAAGTCAGGCCCTGACCGCTGAATGCTTCCCATCCAAGCATCACAATGACGCCGACGCAGGATAGAAGAAAAAGTATCCCAAAAATAAAAAGGTCATCCACAGTGCCCCTTTGACTATTTCCTTTCCTTTTCCTTTACCCGAAGTATCGTTCCAATCAAAAGCAAAAACGACATCCAGAAAAAACTTCCGATATAAGGCATAAAACTTTGTTCCATTATTCCAGCTCCTTTGCTATCTATTGAAATGGTTACGGTCGTTTTAAAAAAAATTATTCTGTTTCCTTGCAATCTCCATAAATCGCCTTATTTTCATCTCGATAGCGGCATTGATTCGAAACGAGTTTGTAACGGTAAAAGAATTAAAAAATTGATTTTTAACAGTCACATTAAATATTAAACAAATCAAGGAGATAATGAATGATAGATCATTCTCAAATTACACTTTACAGCGGTGGCCACAGGGGGACTGAAGCTGAATTCGGAAAAAATGGGGAGCAATGGGGCATCAATGAGGTTAATTTTTCATTCGACGGCCACACCTGTGAACGAAGCCGCGGTCTCACGGTGCTTGGCCCGGAAGAGCTGAAAAAAGGGGACGTCAGCATGGAAATCGTATCCCAGCGAATGGGTCGGACCTATTCCAGGGCTGATAAAATCCGCAAGGTCATTCAATCTATTTTTCATATGGTCAACAATGGTTACCATGTGATTGCCGTTGGTTGGATCCAGTCTGACAACACCGTAAAAGGCGGTACCGGCTGGGGCGTTGAGCTGGCCAAACTCTTCAATCGTCCCATCGGCGTCTATGACCAGGGCCGCGACAACTGGTTTGTATGGAAAGACAACAATTGGGTTGAGGAGACGTTTGTTATTTCAGATAAAACCTTTGTGGGCACAGGTACCCGCAACCTCACCGAAAAAGGGCGTGAGGCCATTTCAGACCTTTTCAAGAGATCTTTCGGTTCGGCAAAATAAGAAATCCGGCCATGACAATCAGGGGTTTCAATACTGAACAAGTTGACAGTAAAAATCAGTGCCTGAGCGAAATAGTTGTATTTTTTTATTCAGGCACGTTTTTCCTGCAAAGTTTCTGGTTAATTGTTGTCCCATCCAGAGCATTTTGCGGACATAAATCAAGCCACACCGTGCATTTTTTGATACAGCCTTCATAGGAGGCAATTGGATCTGGCTCTAATTCAGTAGATACGAGAATAGCCCCGAGCCGGATCATATTTCCATATCGGTCATTTATGAGAAGGGTATTTTTTCCTATTACCCCTAGGCCGGCAAGAGAACCTGCATGTTTCAATGAAAGTATACCCCTTCCATGATTTCGCTCTGAATCCCAATAATCATAGGGGTCAGCGGAAGGGATGGGAACTGATGTAATGCCATCTTTTTCCAATTCATAGATAGATGAAAAGAGATTAGATCCAATTTTTCAACCATAATGTTTCTCACAAATGTATATAGAGAATTGGTAATGGCCTGAAGCGTGCTCAGGGAGAAATGGGAGGCAAACACGACCACTGACTTGCAATCAGGGTAAATATCACAAGGGTGAAAACCCTTTGGAGCATCCTCGAAACGAAATAATGGAGCGACTCCACAAATATCGGCTCCCTCATGAATTGCCTTCCGCTTTATTATTGCGGAATTAAACATGATTCACCTCTCTTGTTTTTCCCTATTCATATGCGGCCGCAAATGATATCAAATCGT
>NBLJ01000023.1 GCA_002084545.1 Desulfobacteraceae bacterium 4572_123
GGAAATGTGGTAAAGGAAATTACATACGATACATTTGGATACATCCTGACCGACACCAACCCGTCCTTTGAAATCCCCATCGGCTTTGCCGGTGGCCTTCATGATCGGGACACCGGTCTGGTACGATTCGGGTACAGGGATTACGATCCGGATGTGGGGCGCTGGACTGCTAAAGATCCCATTGACTTTGCAGGAGGGGATACGGATCTTTATGGGTATGTCCTGAATGATCCGGTTAATTGGATTGATCCTTGGGGACTAAGAGATTTAGGCCAGCAAATTGCTGGACAAGTACGTTGGTATTTGTTTGCTGGGGATTTAGGGAAACATCCCGGTCATATTATTCATATTGATAGAACTCCTACACCTCCTGGTTTTACAACAGCATCTTCTTTTGTAATTGGAGTTGGCGTAGGAATGTTTACCGGGCCAGAAGGCGCTGTCGCTACATTCTGGGCAACCCAAACTTTATTTGGTCTGTGGTTTGATCAACCTATCAGCGATCCTTATATTGGTTTTGAATTTATTAATGTTCCAGAAGCTGATGCGCCAATGGAAAATTCCGGGAGACCTTGTAAATAGTTAATCGTTTTATATAGCTATTAATTGGGGAGAATAAAATATGACGGGTATTCTTATACTTTTCTGCATTTCAATGTTTATATTGTTTATTGCTTATCAAATATTAAAATATCGGAGAACCTTTTGGTTTGCACCAACTATTATCGGCTTTAAAAATCGAAAAAAAATGTCTACTAAGCTTACAGCACAATTGATTGGTATACCTGCTTTAGTGTTTGGAAGTTTAATATTTATTTTGGCTTTGAAGTCTCTAATTGGCTATTTGCATAAATAGTGCCTGGCCGAAAAGTGATAAACGCTTAAATTTCGATAGATTAGGTTTTAAAAAGTAAAACGAAGATATTGAAAAAACAGAACAAAACGACATTTGCAGATTTTGCAAAATCAGCAGTTCAAACCCAAAAATGAAAAATCTTCGTTTTCCAGCATTGAATTAGATCTGCGTTCTCGGGATGAAATTCCGCAACTATTGGCAGGCCTGCAGGCCATTTACGCGAATCGTAAAACCCGCAACAAGGTATTTGCAATTTTGGAAGATATTATTCCAGATAACACTGATGCAGGAAATGGCAGACCCGGCATGGATTTGTGGTCGATTTTGGTATTAGGCACATTGCGCCTGAACTGCAACTGGGACTACGATAAAGTGTTGGAAATCGCCAACAACCATAAAACAGTGCGAGATTTTTTAGGCCATACCATTTATGAGTTCGATCAAAGATATGCGCTGCAGACGTTAAAGGATAATGTTTCGTTGTTTACCCCGCAGCATCTGGAACAGATCAACCAGGTTGTGGTAGAGGTCGGACATAAATTGTTGGGCTATGATGGACGTTCCTTAAAAGGCCGGTGTGATTCTTTCGTGTTGGAAACAAACGTGCATTATCCCACAGATATTAATTTGCTTTGGGATGCGATACGAAAAATCATTACGCTGATTGCCGCCGAATTCGATACGCAGGAGATTACCCAATGGCGCCAGAGCAAATATATTTTGCGTAAAATCAAAAAATTGTTTACCCGGGCACGCAGACTCAAACGGTCCAATTCAAAAAAAGAAAAACGCAAGGCTGAAAAAGAGCAGCAAATTATTCAGGCTCACCAGCAATATGTTGATTTGGCGCGGCTTTATATTGAACGCGCCAGATTTGATATCGGTTTTTTAAAACGATCAGGTATCTCCAACATAGCTCAATTGATGGTCATTGAGCATTTTATCATGCATGCCGAACGTCAGATCGATCAAATCTTACGCAGAGTGGTCAATGGTGAAAAAATCGCACACAGTGAAAAGGTATTCTCTTTGTTTGAAGAACATACCGAATGGATCAGCAAAGGCAAAGCCGGTGTGCCACAGGAATTGGGATTAAAGGTTTGTATCCTCGAAGATCAGTACGGTTTTATTCTCCACCATCATGTTATGGAGCATCAAACCGATGATCAAGTCGCGGTGACCATGGTGGCCGATGCCAAAAAAAAGCATGGGGGACTTACCAGTTGCAGTTTCGATAAGGGATTTCATAGCCCAAAGAATCAAGAAGATCTTAAACCGTTATTGGATCAAGTGGTGCTTCCTCGAAAAGGTAGGCTATCTAAAAAGGCCGGAGAAATAGAATATTCAGAGGATTTTATCCAGGCGCGGCATAAGCATTCGGCGGTTGAATCGGCAATAAATGCATTGGAAAATCATGGTTTGGATCGTTGCCGCGATCATGGCCTTGAGGGTTTTAAACGATATGTCGCGTTAGCGGTATTATCCCGAAACATCCAAATATTAGGGGCCAAATTGCAAAAACGGGCACTTAAAAAATTGCAACGTCGTAAAAAAAAGGAAGTTAACTCATACCGGTTAGCAGCATAAAGCGACTAACCAAAATATAGAAAACCGGAATGGGCCTGGCAAGCCAGCCCAGAACAACAAAGGTTTTCGTTCGGGCACTATTTAATAGATGCCATATGACAAACTCCCATGAGGTATTCATATGAAAATCGTTTTCGTGGAACAGGACCGCTGCTTTGGCTGTCGTCATTGTGAACGGGCCTGTGCTTATCAGAGAAGTGGAGACTTTCATCCTTTGGATGCCAATATACGGGTGGCTGTGGACTCCGGGGAGATGACACTTTCAAATATAACCTGTTTCCAGTGCGAAACCGCCTATTGCATGGAGGTGTGTCCGACAGAGGCCATCAGCCTTGATCCTGCTACAGGCGCCAAAGTGGTGAATGCGGACAGGTGCATCGGCTGCCGCATGTGCGTGATGGCCTGTCCTTTCGGAAACATGCATTTTGATACCCGGAGACGTATTTCGCACAAATGTGATCTGTGCGGGGGGGAACCGCGCTGCGTGGAATTCTGCATGGCCGGAGCATTGCACTATGCCGATATCAATGAACTGGCCGAGATCAAGCGCCGGCATGCGGACCGCAAATTGAAAATTTATGCCATGGCGGAACAGGGAGAGGTGGAAAAATGAAAGCCGACGCCATTGTACAAAACGGAATTGTCAAAACACTTTGCCGCATGTGCGATACCCGCTGCGGTACCGGGGTTTATCTGCGCGACGGGATCATGGTGGACATCCGTCCTAATGAAGATAATCCAGTCAACAAAGGACGCATGTGCAACCGGGGCGTTGCGGCCATTGACCTGTTCTATCATCCGGACCGGATACTGAAACCACGAAAGCGGCTCAGCGACGGAAATTTCAGCGAAATCTCCTGGGACCAGGCCATGGATGAAATCAGCGCAAGGATGCTGAAAATTAAAAAAACATATGGTGCCCGCGCAATAGCGGCCTGGAAAGGTGAAGCCCTGGGCTTTTTCCAGCAGGAAGAAGATCGTGTTGATGGCCACGAATCCGCCGGTCTGTCACATGCCGTTCATGTCGGAGATGGCCGACGCGATTCAAAGAGGTGCCAAGCTGGTGGTGGTGGATACGCGGTTTAATCCCATCGCCTGCAAAGCCGACATCTTTGCCCGTCCCCGCACCGGAACCGACGGGGCACTTTTGTGGGGCCTGGCGCGGTATCTGATTAAGACCAGCAATTATGATCGGGAACTTGTCGAAAAATATGCCGTCGGGTTTGACCGCTTTGCCGAATATGCCCGCCGATTTACCCCTGAACGGGTGGCCATGGAGACCGGTATGGATGAGGGGACCGTGGTGCAAATCGGAGAATTGATCGCCCGGAACAGACCCCGGGTGATCTTTTATCCCGGTGCCGGCCTGGAACATCAGGAAAACGGGGTCAACACCATTCGGGTCATGACGGCCCTGATGTGCCTGTGCGGCGCCCTGGATATTCCGGGGGGGCTGGTATTGAACGAAAGCCTGGGCCGGCGCAGTCTGACCCTGTATGGCGAGATACCCCTGATGGATCAAAAACCCATCGGTGCCGATCGTTTCCCTGCGCTTTACGATCTGCGTAAAGAATGTCACACCATGACCGCCATGGACTATATCCTTGGCAATGGAGAATATCCCCTGCGGGGAATTGTGATGACCGGTGCCAACCCGGCGGTGAGCAATCCCAATCTTACCAAGGTTATCAAAGCCCTGTCCAGTCTGGATCTTCTGGTGGTCAATGACTTTTTCATGACCCGAACGGCCCAACTGGCCGATTATGTTCTGCCGGCGGCCACCTTTCTGGAACGATCGGAACTGCACTGCTATTCCAAATACCAGCATGTGGCCCTGTCGCGTAAAATTTTCGACATTCCCGGGGTACACGACGACTACACAATGTGGAAGGCCCTGGCCGACCGCCTGGGATTCGGTGAAAAATATTTTTCCTGGAAGGATGAAGAGGCTGTCAATCGCTGGTTGCTGGAGCCCACCGGCATCACCCTGGAGCAATTGAAAAAACATCCCGGGGGATTGCGTTACAAACCCCAGCGTTACAAAAAATACCCGGCTGAACCTTTGCCGACGCCTACCGGTAAAGTTGAATTCACCTCCGATTACCTGAAAGAGCGGGGACTGCCGGAAATACCCGAATATGTGCGGCCCCGCTATCCTGGTCAGCAGGAGCAGTACCCGCTGGTGCTTCAGTCCGGCGCGCGCAAGCCGCTTTTGTATCATTCGCGCAATCAAAACATCCCGCGCTTTCGCACCGAGTTCCCCCGTGCCCAGGTGGAGATTCACCCGGACACCGCCGCCGGATTGGGTATCATAAATGGGGATCGGGTCAAGATCTCTTCAAAGATCGGGTCCGTGGAGGTGGAAGCCCTGGTGGTGGGGGCCAACGATATTCCGCCTGAAGTTCTGGAACTCTACCATGGATGGGAACACGGACGCGTCAACTGGGTGACCTTTGACCGGCACTGTGATCCCATCAGCGGATTTCCGCCCCACAAGGCCACACCGGTGAGGATAGAAAAAGCGTAACCGATGAATAGCCTTGAGGGGTAATTAGAAAATTGGATCTGTATTTCATCCGCGATGTATCATCAACCTTTGATGATGCATCAGATGTCGCGTTCCACTTTTTCTTTAAAAATGTTTACCGCATTGATGTCAATGTCCAGAAGTTTGGCAATCCGGAACTTGGCGTCTATCCCCTTGGCCACACCCGGGGCCTCATTGACACGGCCGATATCCAGATCTTCCCTCAGTTCATTCATTACCACCGGATCTGCAATATCCGCCACATCGATATGCAGTTTATCAGCGACATGTTTTTTGGCTGCGTCAATTTTCATCGAGCCATTGAGCTGCATACGCGCTACCAGATCTCCGGCAGTGCGTATTCCGCCCATTCCCGATGCGTTTGCATGCGCAGCGTGCATTCCGCAAGGATCTCCGACACCCACCTACAACCCGTCCAGTTTGCAAATTTCCACATGGGCCTTCGAGGCTCTTGAAACAGCATCTATGGGGGGCGTAAGGGCCAGG
This sequence comes from Desulfobacteraceae bacterium 4572_123, assembly GCA_002084545.1. Taxonomy (GTDB): domain Bacteria; phylum Desulfobacterota; class Desulfobacteria; order Desulfobacterales; family 4572-123; genus 4572-123. The sequence goes on from NBLJ01000023.1 coordinate 5,478, forward strand.
GGAACGCCGCCGACCCCCATTCCCAGACAGGCATGTACGGGAATTTCAGCCACATCCGCACAGGCTTTGGTCCAGGTGACGGAACGTGCAAGGTTCCAGGGCACGGATGAGTTGGTGACTATATTAATGGCCGGTCCGAAAATGTTGACACCTGCTTCCTGGGCAAGTTTGATCTGCTGGTGTGGATAGAGGCCGGCCAGACGGACTCCGTTATATTCAATCTCTCCATGCATACCTAAAACGAATTCCGCGGCCATGCCCATCTGGATTCCCATGGCGGGATATTTTTTTCTGAGGATTTCCACCGCCTTGAGTGATGCGTAAAATTCCGCATCCCCGGCCGCCGCCGTAGTGTCAAAGTTGATACCGTCAGCGCCGGATTCATACATTTCACTGCCCACATAGACCATGTCCTCTATTGCATAGCCGGCGGCGGCTTCATAAGATTCACGGGCTTCGGCGATTTTCCCGCTGGGGAGAAGGTCCGCCGGATTCGGACACGGACCGTCAGGCTGACTGTAGAGTCCCAGGTTCGGCATGGCCCCATAGAGAAGCGGCGGGATGGTGATCAGAACCGCCTGCTCCATAATCGGTTTTTCAAAAGGAATAATCGGCTTGACCGGTTTATAGCTGTAGTCAATGTGAGCCAGTTCCAGGGTGTCCGCCCCCAGAGCCCTTTCACAGACCTGCAGGGACTGGATTTTACTGGCTGAAATCTGGGCCCGCTTGATTTTGGTATTAAGGCTGTCGTAGGTAAGAACGACCTCATTGCCGTCATCAACCCCCACCATTCGATATGGACAGGCAAAAATTTCAAAAAGCTGTCTCAGATCGTCTTCGGTAAGCGGCTCAACGCCTGCGCGGTCCGCCGCATCCAGGGTTCCTTCCTCCAGGTCTTGGCGGACTTCGGCTTCGCTCATTTCGATCTTGAAGCCGTCTCCCATTCGTGTTTTAATTTTTCCCATGTTGCCTCCTTGTTAAAGAGCGTTTTTTTTCACATGACATGAATTCCCCCCTATATGTGAACCGCTCAAATTCACAAAAGAGAGGTTTTCATGAACAAAATTCCAAGTTTAAGCCACAGCTATCGGGAACGCTATGTTGCGCTGCCTGATAAAACTTTTGTCTTTTTTTAAATATCTACTCCCCATCCAGTGCAGTCCCCCAGTCGTATCGCCGCTTGATAAAATCCAGAATCAGGGAGGTGTCGATTTTGATGACACCCTCTATTTTGCTGATCTGTTCAAAAATCAAGGTATTGAAATCAGCCAGGGACTTGACGATAAATTCGGCTTCAATACCTGTGGTTGCCCCTGTTGTCTGGACAACAAACCACAGGGCTTTTATTTCTTTCAATTTTTTAACGATATCTTCTTTTTTGCCGATATCTATATGCATCCTGATTTGTCCTACAATCTTAAAACCCAGCTTGATGGGGTTGCTTACGGCGACAATCTGAATGGTTTCGTTTTTAATTAACCGGTTCAGGCGTGTTCGAACGGTTCCCTCCGAAATACCCATTTTTTTTGCGATATCGGTATTTGGAATGCGACCGTCCTTTTGCAGCAGCTTAATAATTTCGCAATCCACCAGGTCCGGTATTTTATTATTTTTCTTGAATTTGTTTGTCTCCATTAATATTTCTCATTTTTTAACGTTTGTATAGATATTTTTTTCTTGACATCGTAATTATCAGAGTTTATTCAATAGAAAATTCGATAAAAATATTTCTAAAGAACATTATTATATTTTTTCGTATAAATCAAACGAAAAATTAACAAAAACCGTAAAAAAAGGAGGCTGTGTAAAATGTCGGAAAAATCAAGATATTTCATGGAAGATGAATCGTCCATGGAGAATTCAGTGAGAAAATTGAAATATTGTATTGACGGGCAGTGGTTTGAGTCTAAAACAACAAAATATATGGATTGTTATAATCCGTCCACCGGCGAGGTGATTGCCAAAGCGCCGCAATGCACGGCCGAAGAAGTGGAATCAGCAATTCGTTCAGCTAAAGAGGCGTTCCCGGCCTGGGCCGACACTCCGGTCAGCAAAAGGGTTCAGGTTTTGTACCGCATGAAGGCTCTGGTGGATAAGCATCTGGAAGAATTGACCTATCTTTTGTGCCAGGAGGAAGGTAAAAACTGGCAGGAGAGCATGGGCGACGTGCTGAAGGTCAATGAAGTGGTTGAATTCGCCTGCGGGACGCCCCACCTGATGAAAGGGGAATCATTGATGAACGCTTCCTCCGGTTATGACACGGTTTTATACAGACACCCCGTTGGTGTTTTTGCCGGTATTCCCCCCTGGAATTTTCCCGCCATGATTCCCCACGGATGGATGGCACCGCTTTGTATTGCCACGGGGAATACCATGGTGCTGAAAGCGGCCAGTTTCGTGCCTCAGACGGCCATGCGGCTGCTCGAGCTCTGGCAGGAGGCCGGATTGCCCAAGGGGGTGCTTAATCTGGTAACCGCAGGCCGCAATGAGGCCGAAATTCTCCTCCGGCATCCTGATATTGCCGGTGTTTCCTTTGTGGGCTCCACCAAAACCGGTAAACACATCTATGCAACCGCCGCTGCAAACGGCAAGCGCGTACAGGCACTGACCGAAGCAAAAAATCATGCACTGGTCTTGCGGGACGCGAAACTTGAGCGAACCGCAAGGGGTATTATCAATGCCTACTGCGGCTGTGCCGGTGCCAGGTGCATGGCCTGTCCGGTGGTGGTCGTGGAAGATTGTATCGCGGATGAACTGATTGAGCTGTTGAAAAAATTTGTGGCTGAAAGAACTCTGGGTCCTGCCTATGATCCGTTCACCGGTATGGGGCCCATTTTGAACGCAGGGCATCTTAAGTTTATCACCGACTGGATCGAAAAGGGAATTGAAGAAGGTGCCGAACTGATCGTGGACGGCCGCAATCCCAAGGTACCCGGTCATGAAAACGGGTTTTATATGGCACCCACTATTTTCGACCATGTGACACCGGAAATGAGCATCGGCTGGGAGGAAGTGTTTGGACCGGTACTCTGCATCAAACGGGTGAAAGATTTTGAGGAAGGATTAACGCTGATGAACAGCAGCCGTTTTGCAAACGGTTCCGTGATTTACACCCAGAACGGCCACTACGCGCGGGAATTTTCCAAACGGTCCGATGCCGGTATGGTGGGCATCAATGTCGGTATCCCCGTACCCCTGGGGATTTTCGGGTTTACCGGTCACAAGAATTCTTTTTTTGGAGATCTGCATGTGATGGGCAAAGACGGTATCAGTTTCTTTACCGAGTCCAAGTGTGTCACCGCCACATGGTTTCCTGAAGATCAGGAAGCCGGCGGCATCGTGGATACCTGGGATGGGACAATCTCTTCCATGCCCGATGCCAAATAATCACGTTGGAAAGAGAGCCAATTTGTGCCTGGGCCGGACGGAACATACGGTGACATGGCATAACTATTAACACAGGAGAAATGCAATGACAACTCAATTGAAAACACCTGAATTACCGCCCTTTGATCATCAACCCAAAAAATATACCGGACCTTCTTTTGAAAAAGTGGAAGAAATGCGAAAGCAGTACCTTACACCGGCGCTATTAACATACTACAAAAAACCCATCATGATTGTTGAAGGGTCGATGCAGTATTTATACGATGAAAAAGGGCGCCGGTACCTTGATGGGTTCGGCGGCATCGTAACCATCAGCGTGGGCCATTGTCATCCTTATGTTACTGCAAAAACACGGGAGCAATTCGAAACCCTGCAGCACACCACTACCATATACTATCATCCGACCGTTGCCGAGTACGGCAAGGCACTGGCGGAAAAACTACCCGGTGATTTGAGCTCGGTTTATTTTGTCAACTCGGGTTCGGAAGCCAATGATCTCGCGATTATGATGAGCCGTCTTTACACGGGAAATTACGATATTATTGCCCTCAGAAACGGATATCACGGCGGCAGTTCCTCGACCATGGGCCTTACGGCCCACAGTACATGGAAATTCAATTATCCCCATAATAATGGTGTCCATCATGCCGTTCTGCCGGATACCTATAGAGGACCCTGGGGCACGGATGATCCCGATGCCGGCGTTAAATATGCCGCAGATGTCAAAGATCTGATTCAGTTCGGCACCCCCGGCCGGGTCAGTGCTTTTTTTGCGGAAACCATCCAGGGGGTCGGCGGGTCGGTTGTATTGCCGGACGGCTACTTGAAAGCGACTTACAAACATGTTCGTGAGGCGGGCGGACTCTGCATCGCGGATGAAGTGCAGACCGGATTTGGCAGAACCGGTGAAAAATACTGGGGCTTTGAGACCCAGGGAGTTATCCCGGATATTGTTACCATGGCCAAGGGTATTGGAAACGGCGCACCACTGGCCGCCGTGGTAACAAGGCCTGAAATCTCTGAAGCCCTGTCCGAGCGTATTCACTTTAATACATTCGGGGGCAATCCCGTGTCCTGCGCCATGGGCAAGGCGGTTCTTGAAGTCATTGACAAGGAAAATATTCAACAAAATTGCGTCGATATCGGGGCCTATTTGATGGAAGGGTATCAAAAACTGAAATCAAAGCATGATATCATCGGAGATGTGCGTGGCAAAGGGTTGATGACGGGTGTGGAACTGGTTAAGGATCGACAGACAAAAGAGCCGGCAACCGCTGAATGCTTTCAGGTATTTGAAAGAGCTAAGGAACTGGGGCTGCTGGTTGGGAAAGGCGGTTTTTTCGGAAGTGTCCTGCGTATCAAGCCGCCCATGTGCATCACCAGACAAGATGTGGATTTTATCATTGAAGTGCTGGATATTGCACTGGGTGAGTTGTAATTTTTTATTTTTTATCGTATGATGATGGATACTGAATAAATCCGGGAAAAACGGCGGCTGGGTGACGATAGCCGTAAAACAGGCAATCGTCATCCAGCCATCAATATACTTCCCTATGTTGTGCGCCAAGATAAATATCTTCCACCGGGATCCAGCTCCAGTCTGCATCAGCCGATTCCGTGCCGTATACCCAGATCATTTTCATGGGGGCGGGCCCCATTGTCTGCGCTCCGTGAACTTGCTTTTTCCCAACATATGCTGCAACCCCCGGTTCCATTGGAATGACATCATCCCCGCAAAAAAGAACGCCTCTGCCTCCCAGCCCGATAAACATTTCAGGCTGATCATGATAATGCCTGCTGTAACGTCCTCCCGGAGGGACAATCACGGTTCCGACAATCATCTCTTCATGGCCGCCTCTCTGCGCATCAAACAGACTGGTCCACCTGATACCCTTGGGTCCCTTTGAAGGCTCCCAATAATACCATGTTTCAAAACTTTCAGCCACTGCCCACCTGGTTTTATCCATGTTGGGACGATCGATTTTGTCGCCGCTGCCCGAATCTACCGGGATGCTTTGGATATTTTGACCATTTTTTTCGCAGGCATAAATTGAATAATATCGTAATTTTTCCCTGCCCACGGCTTCATAGGCATGGGGCATTCCAGCGGGGAAATAGGTTGCACTGTCAACTTCCAGTTCAACCCTGCGGCACCCCAGTTGGGCCCAGACTCTGCCGGAGATGATATAATCACTATGGGAGTGTTCATGGCAATGCATGGGAAGCCCTGCACCAGGTTCCATTTCAGAGTATTCTACAATAAACTCCCTGCATCCTCCAAGTTTGCCGTTCAAAAGAAGTTTTGATTTAACCTCTGAATACAGCTTATCGTCATTTTTTTTCCAATCCGTTTCCTGGATACAATTATGTTGTTTCATTGTCTACTTTATTAATGGCTCGCGTTTAACAAACTTGCCATAACCTTTTTCTCCGACAAATTCGACATGATCGTTTTTCCATTTAGAAACTTTTTTTCCACGTACATAAACTTCAACCGGCATGCCTGTGATTTCCATCCCTTCGTAGGGTGTATAATCGACGTTCATATGAAGTTTTTCCTGGGTTATTGTAAATTTCAGATCGGGATCAAAAATGACAATATCGGCATCCTTGCCGACACGGATTTCCCCTTTATTCTTGAGACCAAACATTTTTGCCGTGGTTGTTGATAAAACATCAACCATTTTTTCAAGGCTTATTCTTCCCCTGGCAACTCCTTCAGAGTGCATCAGCATTAAGAGGGTCTCAATCCCGGGGGCACCATTTGGTATTTTTTTATAATCATCCGTTCCAAACATGTCCTTTTTGCCCTTGAAATCAAAGGGGCAATGATCTGTTGCAACAACCTGGACATCACCTCTGTTGATACCGTCCCAGAGAGCCTTGTTGCTTTCTTTTGTTCTTAACGGCGGGGACATCACATATTTTGCCCCGTTAAATTCCGGTTCCTTATACCGTTCTTCATCCAATAGTAAATATTGGGGGCAGGTTTCGGCAAAAACATTGATCCCCTTGTCCCTTGCTTCTTTAACCCGGGCCAGGGCCTCTTTGGATGAAAGATGAACAATGTAAATCCTGGAATCTGTTATCTCCACCATTTTGATTGCCCTGAATACAGCCTCTTCTTCGGCTATATTCGGGCGGCTTTTTGCATGATAGTAAGGAGACAATGTTCCCTTATTTTCAAACTCTTCATTTAAATGATTAATAATATGGACATTTTCAGCATGGACCTGTACAAGCCCTCCATATTTTTTGGTCTGTTCGAGCAGCTTGATCATGGTTGCATCATCAACCCTGAAATCATAAACCATGAAAATTTTAAAACTGGGTGTTCCATATTCACGGATAGCAGTTTTAATCTCGTCAATGACTTCCGGTCTCGGATCCATAATGGCCGGGTGAAGGGAATAATCCACGGCGACTTTATCCCTGGCCCAGGATTTTTTCCTTTCAACAGCTTCGAAAATAGACTCTCCTTTTTGCTGAAGATCAAAATCAACCACGCTGGTCACGCCGCCGCAGGCTGCTGCGATCGTACCTGTTTCATAGTCATCCTGGGCAAAAGTTCCCATGAAAGGCATTGCAAGATGCGTATGGGGATCAATGGCACCCGGTAAAACATATTTACCCTTTGCATCAATAACGGTTTCCGCGGCACAATCAAGATCAGTGCCTATGGATTTTATTTTACCATCTTCAACATATACATCGGCAGTATAACTTCCCGTTGAAGTGACAACCAAACCATTTTGTATTAAGATGGACATCTTCTCCTCCTTGTTTATGATGATATAAATGGTTGATATTTAATTTGGGCTTCCAAAGATGTGTCCATTACTTGCGTGTCCCGCCTTTTCCATGTCCTGGGCATCTCCGTAAACGAAATAATGCCGGTAACAGGGCAGATAAAGCTGCATATCATGCAGCTTAAACATTTATCTTCGATTAAAATCGGACGTCTTTTTTCTTCGTCCCAATCCAGTGCGGATCCGCCGGCATCCCTGCAAACGGTATAGCATTGACCGCATCCCACACAATTTTCCAGATCATATTGTGCGCGTCCCTGCCTTTTTAGATCAAATTTATCGGTTGTTTCAAGATTACCAAGTGCCTTGCCGACAAGGTCGGAAACCCTGGAGATATTTTTTTCAACCATGAAGTCGGTCAAGCCTTCAATTATATCTTCAACAATGCCGTATCCGTAATGAATTATTCCGGTAGTCACCTGTATGGTTGATGCGCCGAGAAGTATATATTCCAGTGTATCAATCCATGTTTCAATTCCACCGATACCCGACAACGGCAGGGATAGTTCTTCACATTTTGCCATATCCGAGATAAACCGAAGGCCAATGGGCTTGATTGCCGGCCCAGAGGTCCCGCTGACGGAGCCAAGCCCAAACACATTTGGTTTTGGTGTGAAAGTATCCAGGTCAATCTGGGAAATACCGCTCACTGTGTTTATGGCTGAAATGGCATCGGCCCCGCCCTGTTTTGCATAAAGGGCCGGTTCGGTCATATCCGTGATATTTGGGGTCATTTTTGCAATAACCGGTATGGAGACGCATTGTTTTACCGTGGTTGTGAATTTTTCAATAAGATCAAACGCCTTGCCCACATGGTGCCCCGCACCTTCCACCGACATATGAGGGCATGAAAAATTCAGTTCCAGCATATCCGCGCCGTTATCCTCGGATACTCTGGCAAGATAGGCCCATTCATCATTGGAAAAGCCCATGATACTGGAGATGAGGACATGATCCGGATATTTCTTTTTCAAATATAAAAAATCCGCCAGATTATCCTTAAGGGGCCTGTCCGAGATCATTTCAACGTTTTGAAGTCCCACAAGTTTTTTATTGCCGTAAGCATATCCGTTCATACGGGGTGATGGATGAATAATGGGAGTTGTGTCCGAATTCAAGGTTTTAAATACAACACCTCCCCACCCTGCGTCAAAGGATCTGGCTACCATTTCAGCACTGTTTGATACCGGGGAAGAAGAGAGTAAAAATGGATTTTTGAATTTTATTCCGCAAAAATTAATAGATAAATCAATGTCTTTTCTATTCATCCTAATCCCTCCTCTGCTTCAAGTAGCTGTCTATGGTGCTTGCGGCTGTTTTTCCATCCTGAACGGCATTTACAACAAGAGAGGGGCCCCTTACTATGTCTCCCCCTGCAAAGATTGCCTGCTTTGAGGTCCGGCAATTGCTCAGGGACGCTTTAATCAGTTTTCTGGAATCAACATCAACGCCCGGGTACAGCTTATTTGAATTTTCAAACGCTTTGTTGCCGATAGCTTCTACAACAAGATCAATATCAAGAATCCATTCGGAGTCCTTGATCTCAAGAGGAGACCGTCTTTGTGATCCTTGTGCCGGGGCTAATTCCGTACGAATAAGCTTGATACCTGTTACCACACCGTTTACGTCCGTGACGTAATCCTTTGGCTGGTTGAGTATCATAAAGTGAATATTGTTCTCAAGAGATTCAATTCGTTCATTTTTTTCAGCCGGCATCTGGCAAAACGATCTTCTATAAACAAGATAAACATCTTTCGCCCCAAGGGTTACTGCATACCCGGCGCAATCCATGGCAACAGACCCTCCGCCGATAACCGCCACTTTTTTATCCTTGATCCATTCTTTTACGATATCCAGACGGCCTGTGTGCGGGCTGGACAGAAACTCCACGGAATTATAGACACCTTCAGGCTTTTTATCAAAAATATCGACGGCATCCCAGAGGCCGGTTGCGATAAAAACCGCATTAAAACCTTTGGTGAGAAGATCTTCAGCCTCACCTTCTTCCTTTATGGGATGGTTACATTCAAATTTAACCCCAAGACTTATTATATCTTCAAGCTCTGCTTTCAAATACTCATTGCTGAATCTATAGGAAGGAACCCCATATCGCAAAACACCTCCGGGCTCACCCATTTTTTCAAAAATGGTGACGTTATATCCTTTTTTTGCAAGCTCGGCTCCGCAGCTTAAGCCCGCGGGCCCTGCCCCTATTACAGCCACTTTTTCAAGAGTTGCTTCCGGTTTTTCAAACACCTTAAAACCGATATCACGACCATGCCTGACTAAAAACTCCTGTATTTTTCCAATTTGTATCGGCCGGTCCAGATGAGAACTTGCACATTCTTTTTCGCATAGTTTAGAGGTAGGACATAAAATGCCGCAGGCACCACCCAGGATATTATTTTCCTTTATGGTGCGAACGGCGCCTTTTATGTTTTGCATCCTGAATTTTTTGATAAATTTTCCAGGGTCTGTGTTGGCCGGACACCCTTTGGAACAAGGTGCGTCATGACAAAGAAGACACCGATCCGCCTCAGCCAAAGCCTGAGTAAAATCATATTTTTGATTCATAATAGACTCCTTCCGATGACGATAATTCCGAATTTTTTTAAAAAAATGAGGGTAATATTTATAACTTTTTTATCCGCAATGGTCAATGCCTTATCTTGCTGAAAATACCAAGACGGATATTGCGATAGTACAAAACTACTTGACTTTAATTTTTTATTAATAGTATTTTTTAAAAATTATAGAATTATAAAATAAAGACTCCAAAAAGGAGGTTGTCGTGTCCAGAATAGTTAAATGCGCCCATATCCAGATGTCAAACGCTCGGTCAGAAGGCACTGTTGCTCAAATAAAAGAAGCCATGATTGAAAAACATATCCCCATGATCAAAGAGGCCGGAGAAAAGGGTGTAAATATTTTATGTCTTCAGGAAATTTTTTATGGCCCGTATTTTTGCTGTGAGCAGGATATTAAATGGTATCAAACTGCTGAAAAAGTACCTGGCCCGACAACGGAAAGATTAAGCGAATATGCCAAAAAATACAAAATGGTCATGATTATACCTGTTTACGAAATCACCATAGATGGCGTCTATTATAATACAGCTGCCGTGATTGATGCCAATGGAGACTATCTTGGCAAATTCAGAAAAATTCAAATACCCCATACATGGCCGGGGTTCTGGGAGAAATTTTATTTCAAACCGGGCAATCTCGGATTTCCCGTATTTGAAACCGAATATGCAAAAATCGGTATTTATATATGTTATGATCGGCACTTTCCGGAATGTGCCCGTATTCTGGCATTGAACGGGGCCGAAATTCTGTTCAACCCATCTGCGACGACAACAGGGAAGTCTCAATATCTATGGGAGCTTGAACAACCTGCGCAAGCGGTTGCAAACGGTGTTTTTATTGGTGCAAACAATCGTGTTGGATTGGAAAAGCCATGGGAATTCGGAGAATTTTACGGAACCAGTTATTTTGTCAATCCAAAGGGCGAGTTTCTTGTTAAAGGAAGCTGTGATAAAGATGAAATAGTAGTTGCTGATCTGGACCTTGAAATGATTCGTGAAGTCAGAGACGGCTGGCAGTTTTTCAGAGACAGAAGACCTGAAATGTATGAAGATATCTGCAAGCATCTTCCATAAACCAAGGGCATCCTCTGAGGTCATCTGCTAAGAAGGAGTAAAGATAAATTCATAATTTAAAAGAGGAGATTGTATGGGCGAACAAAAAGAGAATGGAACCAAGAGCGGATGGATTTTGTACCCCATCGGCAGTAAACCCAAATGGCCTCTGGCAGTATTGCTTGGGCTTCAGCAATACTTGACCATGTTCGGGGCCACGGTATTAATTCCTTTTATTATCGGAGGCGCCATAGGGATGCCGCCGGATAAACTGGCTCTATTAATTTCAACCATGTTTTTTGCATCCGGGATCTGTACTCTGCTTCAGCAATCCCCCCTTGGAAACCGGCTTCCTATAATCCAGGGCGGAACGTTTTCATTTTTAGGGCCGGCATTTGCCATTATCGGTATGGTTGCCGGCAAAAAGCTCGCAGGTGTTGACGTCTGGCAGATTCAAATGCAGGAGCTGGCAGCGGCAATTATGGTAGCCTCACTTGTGGAAATAGTGCTTGGGTATACCGGAGTCCTGGGCCGTATTAAAAACATTGTCAGCCCAATTGTTATTGGGCCTACAATCGCCATGATTGGTCTTGCGCTTTTTTCAATCGGAGCGCCCTGGATGGCAACTAACTGGCTTATTTCCTTAATTACCCTTATTGCTCTTATTTTATACTCACAGGTGTTTTCTTTAAAATCCAAAATGTTTATGATGTTTCCAGTTCTGCTGGCAATTCTCACCGGGTGGCTGGTTGCTTTTCTCGGCACTATTACCGGTTTAATTTCTCCTGATAATGCGGCATACTTAAAACCCGATCTTATTGCATCGGCTTCCTGGTTCAGCTTTGCTCCCATGGTTCCTTTTAAGTGGGGATTCCCGGATTTTAGCAGCGCGACCCTGTGGGCCGGCGTATTTGGAATGCTGGCAGGATATTTAGCATCCATGGTGGAATCCATTGGTGATTATTATGCCTGCGCCAGAATTTCAGAAGCACCTGTACCAACGGAGAGAATGATATCAAGAGGACTGGGCGCGGAAGGCATTGGCTGTTTGATTGCCGGTATTCTTCAAACGGGTAATGGAACAACCTCTTATTCTGAAAATATCGGGTCCATTGGGCTTACAAGAGTGGCCAGCCGCCGGGTCATTATTGCCGGTGCTCTTTTAATGTTGATTATTCCTCTTTGCGGGAAATTTGGCGCCAGCCTTGCAACATTGCCAAAACCGGTTGTGGGTGCGATGTTTGTCGGTCTTTTTGGTATGATCGCATCCGTGGGCCTTTCAAATCTCCAAATTGTAAATTTGAACAATTCCCGCAACCTGTTTATCGTCGGACTTGCATTTTTTTCCGGTTTAAGTGTTCCCTATCATTTTAATCCGATGCTTTCAGCAGCTGCCGTACCCATTGCCTGGGGAGCAGCAGGGTCATTTGTCAATACTCTGGGTAATATTTTCCAGGCCATTTTGACAACCGGGATGGCCGTTACCGCTATTGTTGCGATAATTCTGGACAATTTTTTGCCAGGTGCGACAAGGGCGGAAAGAGGCCTTGAAGCATGGGAAAAGGATGCAACGGAAGAAGCATGGATTGCAGCGGAAAAAGAATGGGGTAGCATGGCAGAAGGCCAAACCAGGTCCGTATAAGCTGACCGGCTATTTGTAAACGATATAAAAGTTATGGGAGTTACCCTGTCGTATCAATACTTCCATAACTTTTATATTTCATGCCCAAGCGAAAATCGCCGATGGCATACAAGGTTTGATTTGCATGGAATTTTTTCAACAATACCATATTGCTATTATCGGCAGTCTTTTTTTATGTGTTGTTATCGGCATGACCACGCTTACCTACAAAGAAAAAAAATGGATTAGAAACACCTATAAAAAAGAAGATATTATAGCCCTGGGATTTGGCGTCACTTGTTACGGCCTGTCTTCAGATCAGGGGCCACCGAAAAGATACAAAGGATTTTTATTGATACACAGGGCCGGGCTGCTGTTTAAAAATCGATTTTCCAATACCAGATTTGATGTCCCGGGAGAATCCATACAAAAAGCCTATCCCGCATCGTCCCACATGGGTGCCAGATTGTATAAGTCAGCTGTGAAGATCGATTTTTCAACCTCCCGGAAACGAATGGACACCATTGCTTTCAAATTGGCCTATCCTCCCCAGTGGATTGAAATTATTAAAAAAACATTTATTGAAAATTCGATATAGTATATTTTCATTAAAAATACGCCCGCGATAATCGTTTAAAAAGGGAATTGAGAAATGAAAAAAAATCAATTGAGAGTCAATGGCAAACGACTTCAAAATACCCTTGAAGAAATGGCGAAGATAGGGGCGACACCAAGTGGTGGTGTTCAGCGCCTGGCCCTGTCCGATGAAGACAAGCTGGCTCGTGATTTGTTTGTAAAATGGCTGAAAGAGCTTGATCTTGAGGTTCGTATCGATGAAGTGGGTAATATTTTTGGAACCCGTAAGGGTAAAGATAACAGCCTTGCACCGGTAATGAGCGGCTCTCATATTGATTCCCAGCCAAAAGGAGGGCGCTTTGACGGTATTTTAGGCGTCATGGGGGCTCTTGAGGTGATGCGGGTTCTTAATGAAAATGATATCGAAACCCGCCGCCCTGTTACCATTGTTGCCTGGACAAATGAAGAAGGAACCAGATTTGCGCCTGCAATGATGTGTTCCGGGGTGTGGGCAAATGCTCTTGATAAGAATTGGATTTATGACAGAACTGACATCAATGGCAAGCGGTTTGAAGATGAATTGATCCGGATCGGGTATAAAGGTGAAACACCTGCGGAAAAATCAGATGTCCACGCCTATTATGAATATCATATCGAACAGGGCCCTGTACTTGAGAAGCAGGGGATAACTATCGGTGCTCCCAAAGGTATCGTCTGTCTTCACTGGTATGATATTTATCTTGAGGGCGAAGCCAATCAGGTAGGACCGACTCCCATGGAAGGCCGCCATGATGCCCTGTGCGCGGCTGCCGAGATGATCCTGAAAGTCAATGAGCTTCCCGATCGCATGAATGGGAATCTGGTGGCGACGGTAGGGGAGATTCAGAATGAACCCAACTCCAGAAATATAATTCCGGATAAAGTTCATTTTACCGTGGATATACGTTCCTGGGATGATGATCTGGCCTTAAAGGCATGGGGCCTGGTTAAACAGGATTTTCAAAAAATTGCGCAACAAAGAGGATGCCCTATTCGAATTGAAGAGACATGGCGGGTAAAGCATTCGCCGTTTGCTGAAAAATTGGTGCAAAACATTTTAGATGCCGCAGATACCCTGGGATATTCATCTCTTCGCATGGTAAGCGGGGCCGGGCATGATGCCAGCTATATGAATCAGATTGCACCCACGGCAATGATATTTGTTCCAAGTATCGGGGGACGAAGTCATGTTGAAGTTGAAAATACAACATGGGAAGATTGTGAAGCAGGCGCAAATGTCTTGCTGCACAGCATGTTGACCTCGGCTATGGAATAGAAATATTATAGAAAAGTAAAATTTTTAAACCTGTTGATCCAGAAGTTCAGCCAGATCAAGAACTTTAATGTTACTGTCGCACTCTTTTAATCCGTCCTGAAGCATGGTGCTGCAAAATGGGCAGGCAACAGCCACGCATTCAGCATCGGTTGCGATGACTTCCCGTGCACGTTCCACATTGATATATGTCCCCGGGGTTTCCTCCATGAACATGCGGCCGCCTCCGGCACCGCAGCAAAACCCTTTGTCCCTGCTGCGCGGCATTTCCACGGGTTTTTCGCCCCTATTCATTTTTGTGATTAATTGTCTGGGGGCATCAAAGATGCCGTTCCACCGGCCAAGATAACATGAATCATGAAAGGTAATGGTGCCGAGTCCGGCCTTTTTGGGGACCAGTTTGCCCTGATTAACCAGATCAAGCAGAAACTCACTATGGTGGATTACCGGGTAGTCCGCGCCGAACCCGGGATATTCATTTTTCAGCATGTTATAGGTGTGGGGGCATGCCGTAAGTATTTTTTTTGGTTTATATTCGTTGAGCAGTTCAACATTGGTCATGATCATCATCTGTGCAAGGTATTCATTACCGGCCCGGCGCGCTGTATCTCCAATTCCCCATTCCCGGGCACCGAGTATGGCAAAGCTGACCCCTGCTTTTTTCAACAGAGAGGCGAGGGACCTGGCGATTTTGATGCCCCTGTCATCAAAGGACTGAGCAGATCCCACAAACCACAGGATATCGGCGTCGGGCTTTTCCTCCATGGTCGGGATATCAAGATCCCTGCACCAGTCGGCTCTGGTATCGGAAGCAAACCCCCAGGGATTGCCCTGGTTTTCCAGGTTTGTAAAGGTCTCCTGCATCTCCTCGGGAAAACTGGCTTTCATTAGTACCTGGTATTTTCTCGCCTCCAGGATAAAATCAAGATGCTGGATATTTACGGGGCAGATATCTTCGCAGGCCCTGCAGGTTGTGCAGGACCAGAGTATATCCGATGTGATACCGGTTGTTTCTCCGACAAAGGGTTCGATTTCATCTTTTTTGTTGTCCAGAATCATCCGGGAACATCGGAACAGCTCGATTTTCAGATCGTGGACAATCGCTTTGGGTGACAGGGGCTTTCCGGAAAAATCAGCAGGGCACTGCTCCTGACACCTGCCGCATTCGGTGCATGCATAGAGATTCAGGACATTATACCAGTTGAGTTCATTGATTTTGCCCAGGCCGAAGCTTTCGGCGTCTTCATCCTCAATGTCTGTTTTTTTTATGGCTTTTTCACGGGCCAGGGGCTTTAGAAACACATTGGGTGCGGCCGCCAGCAGATGAAGATGCTTGGAACCGGGAATATAGATCAGAAATCCCATGATGGTGAGCATGTGAATCCAGTATACCACTTCAAAAAAAATCGTTTTGGAAACCGAAGAGAGGGTGTTCAGCCCCAGAACCGACACCGCAAGGGTGGAAACGGGAAACACCCCTTTGTAATTATAACCATGGGCGGCATAATCAGATACTAGCTGGCAGGCATTTATCAGATGAAAGCTGATGATGATAACACCTGTAAAAAGGATGATCAGGTTGGCATCCTTTCCCATGGTCAGATATTTCGGTTTTTCAAGCAATCGACGGTATATTGCATAGGCCAGCCCGGCCAGTACCAGGAATGCCAGGATATCCGCAATAAAGAGATAAACGTTGTAAAGACCTGGAAACAGATGGCCCACGGAAAAACCGGGGAAAACCCCGCGGATCATAAGTTCCAGGGAGTGGGGCTGAACAGCAAGAAAACCAAAAAAAATGAGCGTATGTGCCCAGCCGGGCATTTTTTTACGACGTACATTGGTCTGGCCCAGCACATCCTTGAACAATACCCCGATTCTTTCGGGGATCCGGTCAATAATAGCTGAATTCACCCCATCCACCGCTTTCATCAGGTGAAACAATTTTTTGACTTTGGTCCAGAAAAGGTAAAAGCTAGATATCAGCAGTCCTGCCATGATCAATGATTTGACAATAAGATATGATCCCATACTTATATTACCCCTGTTTTTTCAGCTCTCTTGTAAGAGCCGGTACGACTTCAAACAGGTCACCGATAATCCCGTAATCCGATTTTGTGAAAATCGGCGCATCCTTATCCGTATTTATGGCCACGATTACTCTGGAAGTCTTCATGCCGGCAAAGTGCTGGACCGAGCCGGAGAGGCCACAGCCGATGTAGAGCCCGGGGCTGACAATTTTTCCGGTCTGGCCCACCTGCATGGAATGGGGTGCATACCCGGCATCCACGGCAGCTCTTGAAGCCCCGACAACCGCATCAAGGCATTGTGCGCATTCTTCCAGAATTTGAAAGTTTTCGGCAGAGGCCATGGGCCGCCCGCCCGTAATGATCACATTGGCCTCTGTAAGATCTTTTTTCCCGGTTGCCGCTTCCACGGATTTGATAATAACACCGTCACGGTTTTCAATCGCAACCGTGTGGTCAATAATCGAGCACACCGCAGGCTGCTTTTCCGGTTCAAAACTGTTGGGCCGTATCCCGCAGACAAAAGGTTCAGCCGTCATTTCCAGGGTGGCTATGGCTTTGCCTGAAAAATTGGATTTTTTAACGGTTTTATCCGCAAAATCCAGATCCACGCAATCTAAAGCCAAAGGTGCGTTTAACTCCACAGCCGTCCTGGACAGAAGATCATTTCCCACAGGACTGCTCACACCCAACAGGGCTGTTACGCCCAATGTCTTAACACCATCCGCCAATGCCTTTGCAGCAGCTTCGGGCCGTTTTGCAAGTTCAACACCATGAGAAGAAATGGAAACCACCTCTTTTACACCATAAGATTCCAGAGATTCTTTGTATGAGTCCGCTTTTTCATCAAGGAGAAAAGCCGCCACATCACCACCTTTGGCAGCGGCGGCAATTACACCCCATAGTGTGTTTTTAACAGCATTATCCGCTGTTTCAATCAACACCCCTGTTTTTGTCATATTTCCTCCTTAAATAACTTTTTCTTCTTCTTTTAGAATTTTTATCAGAGATGTCACTATTTCATCGGTGGAGCCTTTTAGCATTCTGGCGCTGGATCGCTCCTTAACCGGATCAAGTTTTTTTAATTTGCATAAATCGGTCCTGTCAAGGCCAAGGTCTTCAAGGGGTATCTGTTTGATCTCTTTCTTTTTTGCCTTTAGAATGTCCGGAAGTTTTGGATATCTCGGTTCATTCAATCCCTTTGTCGCACCGATGATACAGGGCGTTTTTACTTCAAGGACTTCCCTTACACCGCCACCTATTTCAATCTGGACAATAGCTTTGGAGTCTTCGAGTTTGAAGTCCATAACTCCCGTCACAACAGGAAAACTCAGTTGGGCTCCAAGGTGATAGGGCGTTTGCATGCCTTCGCTGTCAACAGACTGTTTCCCGGTAAAAACAAGATCCGGCCGGCCATCTTCCTTAATTGCCCTGCCCAATATTTTTGCTGTAAATTCACTGGATAAAAATTGCTCGTCGGTTTTAACAAGGATGCCGCGGTTTACACCCATTGCCATGACGGCTCGCAGGGTATTGGCTGCGCCCGTATTACCCACGCATACCGCTATGACTTCACCTTCACCTGCCTCGGCAACCAGAGAGATTGCCTCTTCCACACCATATTCATCATAGGGGTTGGCCACATATTTGACTTTTGTATCATACCCGGCCTCTCCAACAATTTTTATATTGGCAGCCGTATCCGGAACATGTTTGACACACACATAAATGCGCATTATTTTGATTCCTTTTGTCTTTGCTTAAATAAAAATATGCTCTCCAAAGGACAGGGATTGCTTACATACCCGTTAAGATGAGCGTGTACGTGAGCGTACACGTAATATTACATTTTTATCGATTTGCCTTCCGGGTCATAAGGCGCTTTCAGATGGATGGTAATGGGATATCTTTTATCTTCGACTTCAATTTCATAAAATTAGAGGCTCGGCATCATCGATGGTGAATATCACCAGTTTTTTCTTCAATCCTGCTTTTTTCTGTTTTATGAGGGCGCTTTTTCCGATAAAATTATCCTTGTTCATTTTTACGGCAAACCCGAGCCCGGCTTCAAAAGGTGTCGTGTCCGGGGTAATATCGCTGCTCCAGTGGCGATATCCTTTTTCGAGACGCAGAGAATCGATGGCATGCAGACCGCAAAGCTTTGCATCAAACTCTTTTCCCGCTTCCATAAGGGCATCAAATATTCCCTGGGTAAGGTGGGTTGGAATATATAACTCCCAGCCAAGTTCACCCACAAAACT
This sequence comes from Desulfobacteraceae bacterium 4572_123, assembly GCA_002084545.1. Lineage (GTDB taxonomy): Bacteria > Desulfobacterota > Desulfobacteria > Desulfobacterales > 4572-123 > 4572-123. The sequence continues at coordinate 24,111 of NBLJ01000023.1, forward strand.
CATGCGAACGGCAAAGGCTTCAGCATGGCCCACACTGATTGGCCTGGCCGTGGCAAAGGGGAAGGCCTCATTGGACAGATCGGCATCCGTTATTTTAAGGAGAAGATCCCTTGACCTGGGTCCCATAACTCCGAGCATGGTATAGGAGGCGGTCACATCAGTGATGACGGCATCGGCATCTTCAGGAATATGACGGGCAATCCAGTCAAAATCTCTTACGGTAGTTGCAGCAGCAGTAATTACAAAAAATTTATTCTCTTCCATTTTTGTAACGGTAACATCTGCTTCAATTCCTCCACGTTCATTGAGAAGTTGTGTGTAAACCACCTTTCCCACGGGTACCGACACATTATTGGCGCATATTTTTTGTAAAACGCTCTTAGCATCTTTTCCCTGAACCAGATAATTACCCATTGAGGTCAGATCATAAATACCGACATTCTCACGGATATTCATGTGTTCCACGGCGGAATATTTAAACCAGTTCTGGCGTCCCCAGCTATACTCATAAACAGGTTCCACCCCTTTTGGCGCGAACCAGTTAGCTCTTTCCCATCCGGAAGCTACGCCAAAACACGCACCCAGATTCTTCAGGCTGTCATGGATGGGCGAACATAAAACGTTTCGAGAAGAGACTGGTTGTTTAAAAGGCCAGTGATCAGCATAAATATTTTCTACCGCTTCCATTCGAACACGTTCTTCAATATAGTTGATGTTGTTTTGCCACTTATTGAAGCGCCGGACATCCACGGGCCAGAGGTCCTCTTCCGGGTATCCCTGGGAAATCCACTGTGCCAGTGCCTTTCCGGCACCGCCCGCGCTGGTAATTCCCACTGAATTCATTCCGCATGCAACAAAAAAGTTTTTTACACCGGGCGCCTCTCCCAGCATAAATGTGGTATCAGGGGTAAAGCTTTCCGGAACCGTGGTCAGGTTACTGACACCTGCTTCCGCAAAGGCTGGTACCCTCAGGATGGCATTATGGATAAACTGTTCCATCTGGTCCCAGTCTTCATCAAGCTGTGTGTATTCAAAATTATCAGGAATACCGTTCATCCCCCAGGTTTTTGCCACGGGTTCAAAACCGCCCATGAGAAGCCCGCCCATCTCCTCTTTGATATAAATAAGCCCGTCCATATCCCTGAGATAGGGCATACCCTTATAAACACCCTCAACAGGTTCCGTGGTCATATGCATATGTTCCGCCGCTATTAATGGAATGCTGACGCCCGCCATTTTTCCGATTTCTCTTCCCCACATGCCCGCACAGTTGACGATATATTCGCATGAAATGGTGCCTTTTTCGGTTTTAACGGCTGAAATCGCATTATTGGTCAGTTCAATGCCGAGAACGGCCGTGTTTTCAAAAATTTTCGCTCCCCCCATGCGGGCGCCTTTGGCCAGTGCCTGAGTGGTATCTTCAGGGTTTGTTACACCGTCATCGACTTGATACCAGGCTCCCACAAGATCGTCCGTCCGCATCACCGGAAAAAGTTTTTTTGCCTCGTCCAGGCTGATTTCCTCCATTTTAATACCAAATGCCCTTGCCATGCCAAGTGCCCTTAAAAATTCACTTTTTCTGGCTTCCGTCTTTGCCACCCGCAATGAGCCATGCCTCTGGTATCCTGTCGGCTGGCCTGTTTTTTCTTCAAGGCCTGAATAGAGATCAGCACCATATTTTGCAAGTTTTGTTAATGAACTTGTGGACCAGAGCTGACCGAGAAGGCCGGCGGCAGCCCATGACGTGCCGGACGAGATCCTTTTGCGCTCCAGCAGCATGACATCTTTCCAACCGAGTTCCACCAGGTGGTAAGCCGTGCTGCACCCGATAATACCGCCGCCAATAATAACAACCCGTGCATGGGTTGGTATTTGATCGTTCATGATATCTCCTGTTAAGTTAGTTTGAATATTAAGACGGATACTGGAGAATATTTTTTCTGCTTTTATTTACCGTATTTATCCCAGTAGGCTCCAAAGATTTTTTCATCATCTAAAATTTCCCGTGGTTCAATGAGCCGGGCCAGGCGGGTAATGTTCATGCAGTGCTTGTATGTGACGTTTTCGTCTATGGAGTTGCCCCCCCAGCTTCCGCATCCCAGGGTGGCCGTGAAGGCCAGGCCGTTGTTGAAGTTTCCGCTGTTGCCGTAGGCCTGGGCCTGGTTAACAAGAATTCTGCATACATTTATGGAGTGGGCCAGTTGCATGATGTGATCTTCGTTTCTGGAATGAATGCCGCAGGAATGTCCCTTGCCCTGATAATTGGTAATATCCTGGACAAGCTTTATTGCGTCGTCAAAAGTCTTGTATTTGTAAGCTGTCAGGACCACGGATAATTTTTCCCCGGAAAAAGGATAGCCGGGGCCGGTTCCTGTTTCGGGAACAATGAAAAATGTTGCGTTTTGAGCCTCATCGGATTTCATTTCAGCCAGGGAGGCTATGTCATCAGGATCCTTACATATGATATCGGCGGTCAGGTGACCGTCCTTCCACATCACTTTCTCGAGGCGCTTTTTTTCATCTTGCGATACAACATATCCACCGTGTTTTTTTAAATTTTCTATCACGGTATCGTAAATGCTTTCCTGAAGTATTATACTGTTTTCGGAAGAGCAACTGGTAGCATTATCAAAAACTTTTCCCATGAAAATTTTCTCGGCGGCATCTTCCAGGTCCGCACTCTCGTCCACCACCATAACTGAATTACCTGCCCCCACACCAATACAAGGTGTTCCACTGGAGTATGCAGCCCTTACCATGCCCTGGCCTCCGGTAGCTACCACTGTATCCACCTGGCGCATGAGTTCCTGGGATAGATTTGTAGTGGGATTGCTTATTCCCTGAATCAGGTTGTCGGGAGCGCCGATTTTTTTAAGCTCCCTGTTCATGAGCCTGATGACTTCGTCACTGGTTTTTTTAGACCTTGGATTGGGCGTAAATATAACCGAATTCCTGCATTTCAGGATCATCAGTGCATTCCCGACAGTGCCTGGAGTGGCATTTGTACAGGGCGTAAGGGCTCCAATGACGCCTTTTGGTTTGGCGATCTGTGTTACACCTGTTTCCTCGTCCACATCGATAATACCAACTGACTTTTTGCCGATGAGATCAATAACCGCACCTTTGGTCCGATTTATGTTCTTGAGGGTCTTGTCCTTGACGTTGCCCATACCGGTTTCTTCAACCTCAAGCTTTGCCAGGTATTCGGCATTTTCTTTCTGATAGATGGCCCAGCCCAAAGCAGTTACGACTTCATCAACCTGTTCCTGATTATACTTTTCAAATTCTTCTTGAGCCGCCCTGGCCCTGGTTACCATTTCAGCTATGAATTGCTGATCCGCCTGTTTTTGTTCATTCGTTAAAGATGCCATATGATCCTTCCTGTAAATCTGATTGTTGGTAAAAGGGCAGCCACAAGGGCTGCCCCTACGTAACAGCCGTTTAAAAATATTAGGGGTGTTTAATCTCCTTGATATACCCCCAGTTCCTTTTCCGCTTCCACCACGATGGAACGGACATTTTGAAGCACTTCGTCGGAAAGTTGCGGCGGTTGATAGGTCTCAAGTATTTTAAGCGTTTTTTCCCGTGCGCGCCGGTAAGCATCCTTGCTTCCCATTTCAACCCAGCGATCACGCATTCTTCGGTCCATGAGATCCGGCTGGGATTGGGATCTCATATGCTCAAAGGTAGTGGGGTGTGCCAGGTAATCCTTGCCGATGCCCATCTCCTTGATGACATCCACGGCAAGAGTCATGTCATTTACCGGTACACCTTGTAAAGTATACAGCATCATTCCCGCCAGCTCATGGTCCCATACAAGCTGTGCCAGATCAAAAGTGATTCCCATCTCAAGCATTCCCAATCCATAAATGACATTGGCGCCTGCCAATGCGGGGAGAATGCCGGTGATGCCTTTTTCGAATCCGGCCTGGGCGTCAAACAGTTTGCTGTCGCCCTATCCACCGGCGACAAAACAGGGCAGACTGTAGTACTTGGCCAGCCGCGCAACAGCGGCACTGATCATACCGGTTTCAGGTGAACCGACCGTTGCCGTTGCCATGCGGAGATCCAGAGGGCATGTCGAACTGCCATAAACGAACTGGGCGCCTTTTCGGGTCGACTGATGAAGAACAAGGCTGGATAAAAGTTCACAATTCTGCATCACGATGGTCCCTGCCAGATGCACCGGTCCCGAACCTCCGGACATGGCCATTCCCACAACATTAAGGCCCATATAATTAACGGCGGCCTCCATGATGATATCGCAATGGTGTTCAGGTAATTTCAAGGGACTGATGGGACATGTCACAAAGGAAAGCAGGGGCCTTTCTTTAAGACGTTCTTTTCCCCCTACGATAGCGGCACACATATCCACTATTTTTCTTGCCTGAAATCCGTCTACCGGACCCAGCCAGTGGTGCTTGGTGGTATTGGTCAAGGAAGCTTCCGCGTTATGAAGCGCCTGGGACTCCGGTGGCTTGTCATGGGAGCACATGGCCCGCTCGTAGGTTTCCACATGTTCAAGGGAATCAATAATCCTGGCGGCCATTTCAACATCCGCTTTTCTGGTTTCCCGATGCTCTCCGGTGTAAGGGTCCACAAACATGATCCCTTCACCGAAATTGGTAAAAGTCACACGGTTATCTTCAAGGATAACGTCATCTTCGGGCCTTCTTCCACAGGCATAGTAGGTGGCCGGCGCCGATTCTATGGCGTCTTCCACAACGTGGTGCGGGATTTTGACAACTTTCTTTTTTCTGTCGATATTACATCCGGCATCCGCATAGATATCAAGTGCTTTTTCGCTTTCCACAAAAACACCGACATCTTTTAGAACCTCCAATGTGGATAAATGAATTTCGTTACATTCATCCTCTGTGATGGTGTTCAGGCTGAACCCGGAGTTGCGCATTTTACCGGCTTTAAACCTTCGTTTCATGGTCTCCTCCTTTGTTTAGTGTTGTTATAAGACAGCACCATCGCTTTGATGGATTGTACAAAATGGTATCAAGTTGTACGGAAACAAATTTTGATGATCTCGTAAAGTGTAATATTGTAAATATGAAATAATGCTCAATTTTAAATTTTTTTGTATCGTTTTTCAACAAATTGTTTGAGACTTTTTTCAATATCAGGCGGAATATCGGGACGGACGTATTCCTCAAGTCGTTTTTTCAGATCTGTTTTTGCTTTTTCCCAGATCTGTTTTTCTCCCTGCTTTTTCCATTTTTCGTAGCTTCCCCGAGTGGCCAGGTCGGGGCTGAACAGCTCTGTTCTACATTTTTTAAAGGTTTCGGGAAAGCTGATATAGGAGCCACCTATACCTGCTTTTTTGATCTGCTCCAGGCCAATCGTTTCATCGTTCACCGCAATGGGTTTCAATATTCTGCGAATCATGCCGCAGGTTTCATCGTCAAGAAGAAATTTTTCGTAGCTCATGGCATTAAACCCGGCCAGAATGCCGCATGCCTGATTCATGAAATGATTGCCCGAGGCCAGGGATGTAAACATGGTTAGGGCGGACTCCACTCCCGCCTGCATATCCGGAACAAAAGCATCCGTCAGGCTGCCGCCGGCTTTTGTGGGAATACCGTAAAGCCTTCCCATTTGAGCGGTCATATGGGAAAATCGGACGGCTTCGGGCCCGGCAAGCCCTAAACCACCGGTTTTCATGTCCGTGGCGCAGGAGCAGCCCCCGATCACGCAGGGTGTTCCGGGATTGATCAACTGCGTCAGTATAACGCCTGCAAGAACTTCGGTCGCCATAACAACCATTGAGCCTGCCGGCGTGATTGGCCCCGAGGTCCCGAAGAGAATCATGTCCGGAAATTCCAGTGGCTGCCCCAATCGGGCGTATTCAATTAGAGCCCCAGCCATCTCCTTGGAGTAGAGAAAGGGTGAAATCGGGCTTATCTTGGAAGGCATTACCGGTTTATTGATAATCGGACTGCCCATAAATGCTTTGTCCGACAGCAGAATATTAGACAGCATCATATCCAGATGTGCCTTCTCGGGAGGGATATCACTGGGCATGACCATGAGGTAACCATTCATGTCCAGGTATTTTGAGGTATGTACCAGTTTGCAGAAGTTATTGTAATCATCCATCAAGGCATTTCTCTGTTCACCGTTACCGTCAATAATAAAAGGAGCCCCCCAGCCGGGAAGAAGCGCGAAATGTTCTCCTCCCACATCAACGTTTTTTTCCGGATTTCTGGCAAAAATGGTAAACTGAGAGGGAACTGAATTCAGGGCATCCATCACCTGCTTTTCTTCAAAAAAAACAGTGCTCCCGTCAACTTTGAACATATGCTGCTTGAATATTTTCAGTGCTTCGGGCTCATGGAATGCCACACCGACATCTCGAAAAATTTCCATGACTGATGAATGAATTTTATTAATTTCCGTTTCATTGAAACAGAGCATGCGTGTAAACAATTTAATCAGGCTCCTATTATTCACAATTATAGAAGCAAAAAGAGTGCCAATAGTCAAAATAGATGTAATTTCAATATGTTCGCTATTATATTCAGGTTGACAAAAATTAAATTATACAATATCGTATAAAAAGGCATGTGAAATGGCAATGATATGCTGTTGTTTTTTATGCATCGAGACCATAAAAAGGCTTTATGCGGTTGTGTATACTGTTATGCGAAACGGTATATTTGTTTTGCTTAAAAATTTTAAATGTGATCAAAGGATTATTATGGACCGCGCAAATAGTTTTAAAACAAGTATTTTAGATATGTTTCCTTCTATTACGGTTGGTGCCGCAATTCTTGATCACGGGGGCCGAATTCTTTCCCGTAACGTCGCTTTTTCAGAAAAACTCGGACTTCAACGGAAAAAGCATCTGGTCGAAGAGTTTCCTTTTTTAAAAAGAAATTTTAAAGAGATAACAATTCACGGGCGCCAAAGTATCCAGTGGATCAAAGAGAAAAATGTCCTGCTCTGCCTCTCTCCTCTGGAACTGCCTGAAGATAAAAACCGGGTTTTCTGTTTACTTTTTGATCAGGTTTCCGAAGATATCAGCCATATGAAAACAATGGAGATGAAAGAGTTGATAATGCAGTTGGATGTTATTATCGATGCGATCTCCGAAGGCGTATGGGTTTGTGACGGTAAAGGGAATGTGCTCCGGGTCAATCCTGTTTCCGCCGCTTTAAATGATATTAATGCGCCTGATGTTGTTGGCCGGAACATGAAAGATCTGGAGTCGGAAGGATATTTTAATGAATGCGCCAGTCTGGAAACAATCAGGACAAAAAAGACAGTAACCCGCCTCGTCCTTCTGCGCAGGACAAATACCATGGTCATTGCCACTGCCAAGCCATTTTTTGATGAGAAGGGAAGTCTGAAAATGGTGGTTGGAACTGAACGGGATATCTCTAAACTGGAAGAACTTCATCACTTTCTGAGACAGCAGGCCCTTCTTCAGGATAGCTTGAAAGAACATATCAATGAACTGAAAACCCTGAACCGGCTTAGCCATAATATTATTGCCAAAAGCGAATCCATGATCCGGATACTCAACCAGGTTGCCCGGGTAAGCCATGTTGAATCCACGGTTCTAATTCTTGGTGAATCCGGTGTTGGAAAGACAGCCATAGCCGACCTTATTCATAAAAATTCAGGCAGGTCGGGAAAGCCTTTTTTTTCAATCAATTGCTCTTCCATACCCGAGACTCTTTTGGAGTCTGAGCTTTTCGGGTATGAGAAGGGTGCTTTTACGGGCGCCAGAGGCACGGGGAAAACAGGTCTCATCGAGATGGCCGACGGCGGCACTCTGTTTCTGGATGAAATAGCGGAGCTTTCCCTGGCATCACAATCCAAGCTGCTTAAATTTCTCGATGAAGGGACTTTTTTCCGTATAGGAAGCACCAAAAAACAGGAAGTGGATGTGCGGATCATTGCAGCAACCAATAAAGACCTCCAGGACCTTGTGGGAAAAGGCGCCTTCAGGCTTGATCTTTACTACCGACTGAATGTTATATCTATTCATATCCCACCATTGAGGGAACGGCATGCCTGTATTATTTCCCTGATTAAGCATTATATTAATCGGTTCTCTTCCAGTATGAAAGTGAGGCGTATCATATCGCCCGACGCTTTGGAAATTCTGACAACATACAACTATCCAGGAAATGTTCGAGAACTTATTAATATCTGTGAGAGAATTGTCGTCATGACAAAGAGGGAATATGTTATGCCCAGTGATCTTCCCCGACAGGTACTCAAAAGCGTTCAAACGGAAAATGTGGATTTTTGTGATTTGATTCAAGGAGAAACGCTTCCTGAATTTATGGCGAGAATTGAAAGCCGTGTCCTGGTGAAAACAAAAGCCCGTTATGGAAGTCAGGAAAAAATGGCGGATGCACTTGGTGTTACCCAGCCGACCATTAATAGAAAGATGAAAAAGTACGGATTGTAAAAATTGTTCATTCAGGCTCTATTCAGTTGCAGCATGACGATGGACACAATTACCAGCACTCCCCCTGAAATCTGCAAAGGGGTCATCATTTCACCCAGAAAAACAGCGGCAATAGCACTGGCTGAAATAGGCTCCAGTATGGCTGTGATACTGGCATGGGTCGGGCGTATCCGTTTGATTCCCAGGAAATAAAGTCCAAAAGGAATTATGGTTCCAAAAGTACCGATAAAAAGAATCCACCCCCACTGGACGGGTGAGTATATGTGCATGAGTGCTTCAAGCGGCGGGTGAAGCAGGTTCCACATCAGCATCGCGAATAGCAGTCCGTAAAAAAGTACGGTGTAAGGGGAGTACTTTCGCATGCCGTAGTCACTGGAAATTGAGTATACGGCAAAAGAGACCGCGGCAAGCAGGCCGCTGATAATGCCGAGCCGGTTCAATACCAGTAATTGCGGATTATATGCTTTTACCACGAAAAAACACCCCGTTAATGCTCCGAAAATGGATATAACGCTGATATACCCGATTTTCTGCCGCTGGATAAAAACTACGTACAAAGCAACAAATGCAGGGCCGGTATAGTGAAGGAGTATGGCTGCCGCCACGCTGATTTTGCTGATGGCAAACAGGTAAAAAAACTGGGCTGAACCCAAACCAAAGACACCCAGTAAAACAAAATAGGGCAGGTCCCTTAACGATATCTTCAGGAGATTTGAATGCCTCAACCACAACCAGATCATCAAACCGGCCCATGCCAGTGTGGTTCGCATCTGTATCAACTGACTTGGGGTAATGCCCGTATTAAATAGAAATTTGGAGGATGTTCCGGATATGGCAAACAAAACAGATGCCAGGCAGACGTAGAGGTATCCGTACCGAGCCTGTTGTTGATCGATTTTATTCATATATTCTGCCTGTTTTTAAGCTGCTGCGGTTTCAATGCATTTTTTCTCAATTTGTCAGAATTATAACGAGACTATGCAAACCGTGTCAAGTTTTGGGTAACCCTTTATTAAAGGAGATTTGCACCAATACCTGGTAGCGACGAAATATCTTTCATCAAATATATGTGGTGATTAAGTGGTGTAAGTCACAATGCATTTTTTACTTGAAAAAAAAAGTTGGTTGCGGTATCATTTAGGAAAATAGGAGGTGGATATGAAATTTATGGTGTGTTATGAAGGCTCAAAGGAAGCCCGAAAAGCTCTGGAACTTGCCAGGGAACACGCAAAAGTTTGGGGAGCCACATTGGAAGTGGTCAATTCGATCATGCGGGAAATTCCCCTGAAGCGTTCGTTTGTAGAAAAAAAAGAACAAGTTTTAGAAAATGAGGTCAAAGAGATTTTAGGTAAAACCGACATCTCCTATGAAACCGTGCTGCTTATCGATACGCAGAGTTCGGAAGAACAGATGGTTCGATTTGCGGAAAAAGAAGGGATTGATCAGGTATTTATCGGGATCGAAAAAAAATCCAAGGTGGGTAAACTGGTATTCGGATCCACTGCTCAGTATTTAATATTAAAAGCCCCGTGTCCAGTGGTTACGATAAAATAACCAGGCGGTAATCCGGTGCATCGTGTATGTTTCGAGCTGCCTTTTCCACCGGATTTCAAGCTGAACCGTGATCCGCATAACTTTAAAATATATAAGGCCGGGTGCTCAGTGCCCCGGCCTTATATATTTTAAGCATTGATTTTTCTTATCAGGCGTCGAACCACCAACGTTCCGCACACCGGTTGCCATCCATCTCCCAATTACCCGCAGGATTCTCGATTCTCAGTTTACCCGTGGCCGCCTCTATCCAGTTTCCGAACACCGGAATGATCACCCCGCCTTCATCGCGTACAATTCTCTGGCACTCCACATATAATTCGTTCCGCTTCGTATCGTCAAGTTCGGCCCTGGCCTCTTTGAGCAGCCTGTTGAATCGATCATGCTTCCAAAGGCTGTCATTCCATGCGGCCTCCTCTGCATATGAGGTGGAAAACATCCAGTCCGCCGTGGCCCGGCCGCTCCAGTAGCACATGCACCAGGGTTTTTTTATCCAGACATTGCTCCAGTAGCCGTCAATCGGTTCCCTTACAACCTCGATATTGATACCGGCTTTGGCGGCCTGTTCCCTGTAAAGAACAGCGGTGTCCACGGCGCCTTCAAAGGCGGCATCGGATGCATGCAGTTTGAACGGGTAATCCTGCATCCCGGCCTTTTTTATGTGAAACCTTGCTTTATCAGGATCATACTTTCGTTGCGCCAGTTCCGATGCATGGTATTTTTGTGCGGGTGCTATCGGGTGATCATTCCCCAGTGTGCCGAAACCACGCAGGATGATCTTCAGTATCTGTTCACGGTCAATCGCGTATTTTAACGCCAGCCGGACATCATTATTATTAAACGGCTCCCTGTCGGTAAGCATCGGGATCGAGTAATGTTTTGTCCCGGTGACGTTTATGACCTGAATACCGGAGACCCGTTTGAGAAGATGTATGGTCTTAAGCTCAAACCGATTCATTGCATCGATCTGGCCGGTATTCAGGGCGGTAGCCCTGGCCGTGACATCCGAGATGCCGATGGTTTCCACTTCGTCAAAGTGAGCACGCCCCTGTTTCCAGTAATTGGGATTTTTTTTGGCAAAGGCCCTGTATCCGGGTTCATGGGTGTCCAGGATGTAGCCGCCGGTGCCCATGCCTTCCTCCCACTGCTTTCCCTTGGTTCCGGTGGGGACAACGGTCAAATGATAGTCACTCAGGATATAGGGAAAATCCGCATTGCCTTCCTTCAGTGTAAAAACCACCGTCTGTTTGTCATCGGATGTTATATCCTTTATAGGATTGACAATCCCTTTTGCGGCCGACCTGGATTTTTTGCCACGATGGTGGTTGATGGAAAAGATCACGTCCTCGGCATCCAGGGTCTTTCCGTTGTGAAATTCAACATCCCTGCGCAGCTTGAAGATCCATTGAGAAGCATCCGATGAGGATTCCCAGCTTTCCGCCAGTTCGGGAATAAGGTCACCCTTATAATCGACCTCTGTCAGACAGTTTCGATTTTGCCAATTGACACTCATGGTCATGGCATCCGACATGGTCGCCGGATCGAGTGAATCGGTGGTGGAGCCTCCGGCTATTCCGAGTCTGAGTCGGCCGCCTTTTTTCGGTGTTGCGGCATGCGAATCAGTGGTAAGAAGTGCCGTCGGCAGTGTAGCTGCAATACCCAGGGCGGATACGCGGGCCAGAAAGTCACGACGGGTTAGTTTCCCCTGCGTTAACAGATGCTCAAGTTCTTTTGCTTCCGACATGGTTATGTCCCCCTTTGGCTTTTATCACCTCAAACCACAGAAGCTTCTTGTATCTCCTTGAGTCCGATTCCTTTTTCTTTTCGCATTTTCAAAACATTGTCGAGCCAGTCCGGATCCATTTCGGGAACGGAGGAGAGCAATAATTCAGTGTATTCATGGTATGGAGGTGCTAAAAGTTTCTTTTTGACATCATGTTCGACAATCCTGCCTTTCAGCATAACAACGATTTCATCGGATATTGCCTTCACGGTTGCCAGGTCATGGGTAATAAAAAGATAAGATACCTGCAGTTCATTTTGCAGATCCTGCAGCAGTTTCAATATACCTTCGGCGACCAATTGATCAAGGGCCGAGGTCACCTCATCACAGATAATCAGTTCGGGCTCCGCCGCCAGAGCCCGGGCGATACAGACCCTCTGCTTTTCTCCCCCTGACAGTTCCCCTGGGTATCGATCTATATATTTTTTTGGGGGCAATTCGATTTTTTTCAGCAGTTCCCTGATTCTGTCATCCTTTTCCTTGCCTTTCATGCCGAAATAAAATGAGAGCGGGCGCCCAATGACATCTCTTACCCGTTGTCTGGGGTTGAGTGCCGTGTCCGGCATCTGATAAATCATCTGCATTATTTTGAGAGTGTTGCGTTTGCGTGATTTTAAGGCGGGCGGCAGCTCCTTCCCGCCATATATAACTTTTCCTTCAAGCGGCGGCAGCAAACCGGTTATAACCCTTGCCAGAGTGCTTTTGCCGCTGCCGGATTCGCCGACCAGGGCGACAGTCCTGGCGCGTCTGACTTTTAGATCAATGTTTTCAAGCACCTTTTCACTGGCTTTACCCGTGTAGCTGGCCGACACGTTTTGAACATCAAGGACAATATCGTGCTCGGTGGCGGAAAGGTCCCTGTCCTCCCTTAGTGTTCTTACCGAAAGCAGTGCACGGGTATAGTCCTCTTTTGGATTGGCTATCAGTTCTCTGGCATCATTTTCTTCCACCAGATTACCGTACTTGAGCACCATGATTTTGTCGGATACCTGAGCAACCACGGCCAGATCGTGGGTGATGTAGATAGCTGCCGCGCCAAATTCCCTGGTTATTTTCTTTATTGCGACCAGAACCTCGATCTGGGTTGTAACGTCCAGCGCGGTTGTCGGTTCATCAAAGATGATCAGATCCGGTGTGCAGGCCATGGCCATGGCCACCATGGCGCGCTGGAGTTGACCTCCGGAGACCTGATGGGGATAGCGGTAACCTATCCCTTCAGGATCAGGCAGCAGGAGACGCCGGTATATATCCACGGCTTTTTCTTCCGCTTCGTGAAAATTCATCAGACCATGCTGAAGCGGTGCTTCCGCATACTGCTTTATGAGCCGATGAGCCGGATTAAACGAGGCTGCGGCGCTCTGGGCGACATAGGCGATACGTACGCCCCTTATTTTTCTCAACTCATCTTTGGACGCGCCGAACAGTTCCATGCCGTCAAAGAGAATCGAGCCGGAGGTGATGCGGCATCCCCCACGGGTGTAAGCCATTGAAGCGAGTCCGAAGGTTGATTTTCCCGCTCCGGATTCTCCTATCAGACCGAGAACTTGACCTTTCTCCAGAGTGAGATCAAGATTTTTTATGATCGGCAGCCATTTTTCTTCCTCTGAACTGTAGCCGTCTATCACTATATTTTTCATTTCAAGTAGATGGGTCATTGGTAACCTGCCTTTGGTTTAACAGAATAAATAATCAACAATCGATAATCAACAATCCTCTAGTCCTTCAGGCCGCTGGCAATTTTCAGGAACCAGTCAACAACCAGATTGACGCCAACCGTTAAAAATGCAATTGCTCCGGCCGGCCATAACGGTGTAAGAATGCCGAAGGTGATCGCCCCCGCATTCTCCCGAACCATGCCGCCCCAGTCCGCCGTGGGCGGCTGAATGCCAAGACCCAGAAAGCTGAGTGAGGCTATGAATAAAAATACGAAACAAAAGCGCAGGCCGAATTCCGCAACCAGCGGCGGCATTGCATTCGGCAGGATTTCTTTACGCATGACCCACAGGATTCCCTCACCGCGAAGTCTGGCCGCTTCAACAAACTCCATGACATTAATATCCATGGCCACGGCCCTTGACAGACGAAACACCCGGGTGGAGTCAAGCACGGCGATTACCATTATTAATGAGATCACTGATGTCCCAAGCACCGACAGCGCCATCAAGGCAAAAATAAGCGTTGGAAACGCCATCAGGATGTCTACGATACGGCTGACCGTCAGCTCGGTCCAGCCCCCGATGACCGCCGCAAAAAATCCTATCAGCGAGCCGATAAAAAATGAGAGGAGTGTGGTGATAAATGCTATCAGAATAGTGTTTCGAGCACCGTATAACAACCGTGTGAACATATCCCGTCCCAGGTGGTCCGTGCCGAGCAGATGATCCATGCTCGAAGGGAGCCAGACGTCGGCAACGATTTCCGTTTCTCCATAGGGGGCGATTAGCGGAACAAATATGGCTGCAAGGATATTAATCAGTATCATTACAAGACCAATGCGAGCGCTCAGAGGTGATTGTCTAAGCAATTTTGTGAAAGCCATCGAATGCTTCTCCTTATTTTGATCTTGGGTGCAGCAACCTGGGGTTGCTGAGAATTGACAGTATGTCGGCTAATAGGTTAAGTGAGATATAAACGGCGGCAAAAATAAGGCCGCTGGCCTGAACAACGGGAATATCCCGTTTAGCTACCGAGTCCACCAGAAGCTGTCCCAAACCCGGGTAAACAAATACCACTTCAACAATTACGACACCCACAACCAGATAGGCCAGATTAAGGGCGATGACGTTAATCACCGGTGAAAGGGCGTTTGGAAATGCGTGCACGACTATAACCCGCATACGTTTCAGCCCCTTTAATCTGGCCATTTCTATATATGAACTGGCAAGGACATTGATGACGGCTGCGCGGGTCTGGCGCATCATGTGGGCGGTAACGATAAATGTAAGAGTCAGGCTGGGAAGAATAATGGCGTGAATTTTATGCCAGAACGGCATCTGGTCGTTGATGTTGGAAATACTTGGAAAAACAACCAGCTTCACCGACAGCAGCGCAATCAGGATATAGGCAACAAAAAATTCGGGAAAGGAGATCGCGCTGAGCGTAGTTGTGGAAATGGTTTTGTCAAACAGAGTGTCGCGATAAAGCGCGGCCAGTAACCCCAGAATTATGGCAAGCGGCACTGCTATCACCGCCGCGGAGCCGGCTAAAAATATGGTGTTGGCAAATCTCCAGCCGATTAATTCCAAAATCGGCCGGCCATTGGCAAGGGAGTTTCCTAAATCACCCTTGGCAAAGCTGCTCAGCCAGGAAAAATAGCGGACATGGGGAGGAAGGTCAAGTTTGAGCTCCTTTCTAAACGCCGCAACGGTTTCGGGCGTTGCATCCTGCCCCAGGATTGCTTCCGCCAGATCGCCCGGGAGCGCTTCCACGCCAACGAAAATGAGAATAGAGATGACGACTATCGTCAACAGTCCCAACCCAAGTCGTTTTATTACCATTGTTATTATGTCTTTCATTTTTTCACCATTTTTATGATATTTGTAAGACAGGTTTTAGTATACTTTACCCCTCACCCGCTTTGCTCTGAGAGAAAACGGGTAAAGAGGGCTAATTTGACAATGCCCTGCATTTCCACGTACATTTCACCGCGCTTTTTATCGTCCAGCTCAGCACGGGCTTCCACAAGCAGTTTATTAAAACGCTCATGCTTCCAGAGAGTATCGTTCCAGCTTCACATGATTATCTCCTTTTTTGTAGGTATTATACTTTTTGTTTAAAAGGCTATCCTTATCTCATGGCAGACGAATTGAGTCTGTTAATCGAGTTTTTTAGAACACTCATTTGAATGACAAAAAGCGTGTTTAATGTTTATTCAACCGGTAAGAAACATGTAAAAATTTTTGCTGTCGTCGATCAAACCGGGCGGGCAACCCCTTGTTTATCGTCTGATATATTGACGCTGCATTTATAAGATACAACCGATGTTGGCATTCAATTTCCATCAGAAAAATGTGATGATGTATAATGTAAAAAAGAATAGCGATAATTTTTATATAACAATTAATAGTTATTTTTGCAACAATAAATGAAGTTTGTTTATTATTTTTTAAAATCGTTCTTGAACTGAATTTTTTGCGGCAGTCCGACCGGTTGGTTCAGGCTCGTTGTCGGTTTATCCGGCGAAACAATCAGGTACCCTGCAATGTTGCTTTATATCTCTTGGGAATGGGTGTGCCTTCCTCGAAAGGAATGGCCAGTTTAAAAACACCATCATCAAGCCGGGAGAAGACTTTAAATTCACCTTTTTCAAAAACCCGCAACATAGCTTTATTGTGCTCCAGGATTTCAGCCACAAATCCCTTCAACCCCCGGTCTTTTGCCAATTGTATCAACATGCCGTACATGTAGGATGCAATGCCGAGGCCGTGATAGGACTCATCCACGATAAAAGCCAGATCACCGAATTCCTCATCGTCTAATTTTGCAAAGCGAGCCTCGGCAATGATTGTCTCGTTTTTAGGTTCTCCAAGCAGCGCTACGACGGAGATATCCGTTCTGTAATCAATGTTGACATATGTCTGCATTTTTTGATGCGGCATAACTGAAATGGGAAAGAAAAACCGGCTGTGGACAGCCTTTTTCGAAATACGATAAAACAGGTACCGCATGGCTGTTTCATCCGATGGTCTGGCAGGTCTGAAGCGTACTTTCACTCCACCTTTAAAGACATGTTCACCCATGATGTCCAAAGGGTACAATCGTCCGATATTCACAGGATAAATCTGATCCGGAGATAAAATTCGCTTCTCTTTTGCAGCCTGGACCAATGCATCCCTGTCATCCGGATGGGCAATATCGATTAAGGCTTGCGCGCGCTCCTTGAGGGTACGCCACTTCAGGTTTGCGATACCATATTCCGTGACAACCGCATCGATCGATTCCCTCATATTAAATTGATTACGCAGGTCTCGAAGCATAACGACGATATTGGGCGCGCCCATTCTATTTCTACTGGGCAATCCAACAATCGTCCGCCCGCCCGCGGAAAGTTCCGTGCCGATAAAAAGGTCGGCGGCCTGCCCCGGCCCGGTTATGAGGTCGCCCTTGCCCATGGAAAAAGAAATACGTCCCAGCAAATCGACTTTGCGGGCATCCTGTATTACAACAAAGTTGGGATTTCGCCCAATTTGTACCGGGTTTAACACGTTTTCGATGCACTGGAATTCAACAACCGGGTTATGGTCCAGCCATTGCAGCAGGCGAGAAGTGCCAAGGGCGTAAGAGGTCACTGATTTTCCCCGGAACACTTCTTTTCGATAGTTGGAGACGGCGCCGCTCTTAACCAGATCCATGAGTGCATCCGTAAAATACGTTGAATGAATACCCAGGTGCTTCTTGGACACCAGGTTTTGACTTAACGCCTCGAACAATGCACCCGTATTAAAATTGAGACAATCTCCGTCCTGTATCATTTGTGCAATATTTTCGGCCACCTTTTTGATAACAGGCTTGACAGGGTGTCGCTTAAAATAAAGCGGTGGTTCCGTGGCTTCGACAAGGATGTCGAAATCAGAAAGAGAAACAATCGTATCACCCAGGGTAAATGGAGTCCGGGTATTGATTTCTCCCACGACCAGGGAAGCCCTGGCCATGGCTTCTCGTGCAATATCGACTGCAACACCCATGCTGCAGTACCCCGCACTGTCGGGCGGTGTAATCTGCACGAATGCCACATCAATCGGAATCCGGCTGGATTGGATCAGTTCCTTTATCTGGGAAAAACGTCCGGGAATCAAATCGACATTGCCCGCAACGACCGCCTCGCTGGAAATCCATGTGGAAAAAAAAGTTTTAAGCCGGTATTGCTGGTAATCCAGTTTTTTTAATGAAGAAAAATCAGCGTGTCTTGTCAGTTGAATCAATTCCAGATCATTGATATTGGGATAATCAGAGGCAAATAAGTGTTTTGTGAGTGTTCGCGGTTCTGCAACACCACTTCCCAGAAAAATACTCATCCCGGGTCTGATATAGCTCAATACTTCCTCGGGGGCTATCACCCGCTGCTGCCATTGCATGTGATTTTTATGATCCTTTATTGTTTTTGTAACCGAGTTCTAAGTTTTTGAATTAACTTGCGATAGTATACAATGGTATTGATGGAAAGTATAGAGATTTTATTTGATGTAAAATCAATAGGCTATAGCTTATTGATACCTTTGTTAACTTTTTGATTTTCAATTTGTATGTTTTTGATGATCCATTTCAGCATTGCAAAAAGGACACCACAGGCGGGCTGATTTTGTCGGTTTCGGGCAATGATGTCAGCTCCGGTGAATTGATTTTGGCCTGGGTGCCTGAAAAACTGGTATTGAAAAAGACTCAAAAAGAATCTAATAGTAACTCCGCATGGTTCTGAATGAACGGTTATTGGATTTCAGCAGAAAGAAACCTGTATGGGCAATGTGAGATCATGACGGAAATTTTTTCAGGAAATATCGAATCCGGCCGGTTGAAGCCGTTGACCATCAGTATTGTCTCTGCGGTATTGACCGGTCTCTCTTATGGCTTTGGGATCTATCTGTTTCCCATGGTTATGCCGGAGATGCTCAAGGATCTGCACCTGAATTATACTCATGCCGGAACTATTACCGGAGTGGGGCAGGTTTCCGCTTTGTTGACGATTCCCCCGGCCGGTTATCTGACAGGCCGGATCGGAGGGTTACGGCTGATTCTCCTATGTCCGCTGATTGGCGCCTGCCTTCTGGCGGCGATGTATTATGTGAAGGGATTTTATGGCCTGATGATCCTCAATTTTATCATTCGGGGTTGGCCGATCATGGTGTGGATACCCCTTGTCGCCATCGCGGCGGAGCATATCGATGTAAAATGGCGGGCAACCATGCTGACCGCATCTTCCAGCGGGGCCTGTTTTTTTATTTTTATCGACGGGGTTATTTCTTCGTATTTCCTGGCGCATTATCACTGGCGGAATATGTGGCTTTTTGTTTCCGGTTTGTGTTTAATCGTTGTTGTCGTATGTTTTCTGGCGCTCAAGGGGGTCAATGCCTGGGAAATTATAAAATATGGAGCGGGGCCTGCCAGTAAACCGACCGGTGATATTTTAAAATGGATAAAAACTCGCAGTGGTATCGCGCTCAATCTTCTTTTTGCCCTTGCCGGATTCGCCTTTGTGGCTTTTCAGATGTATCTGGCCCCTTTTCTCAGGGATGAACTGGGACTGGGGCTTGAGATAACCGGCGTTATGTGGGCGGTGATGGGAATCAGCGGTATTATCGGAGGGGTCGGGATCGGTGTAATCACCGATCGTATGGGGGCACGGATTTCTTTTGCTATCGTATTCGCAATGGCGGTCATTTCGACCGTTTTGATCTGTCTGCCGATGAACTTCCTTACTGTTTTAACCATGGCGGTCCTGTTTGGCGTCGGGCAGGCGGCTGTATTCGGATTGCATCCCGCGTATCTGTCCAAAACCATGTCCGCCGATTTGGCAGCCAAAGCCTTTTCAGTGGGAAATATGGTGATGATTTCCAGTGCGGTCGCCGGCAATTTTATCGGCGGCTGGAGTGGCGGCGAAACCGGCTCGTTTCTGTTGTTTTATATCGCCCTCGGGGGGTTGTTTTTGTTGGGCGTTTTTGTTTCGTTTTGTTTAAAAAATGAAAAATATAAATAGCAGCGGCAGAGGGATATCATATGAACTCTTGCATTGCGATCCCGGCGCATTTTAAAGTTGTTTATGCCTCTTTAAGTTCCTTTTCCGCAGCTTGGAGGATGCGGTTTAATTCTTTTTGCAGCGGCTTTTCCAGCGGGGGAACTTCATCTCTTTTCAAGATGTCGTTCATTTTATCATGGGCACGTTCTAAAATGGTGTTATTGCCGTTGTTCGACAGTTCAAAGGGCAGCCAGTCAAAAAGATCGGGTTTAAAACGCTTTTCCCGGCGCAGAAATTTTAACGTGTGCGGGTCTGACATGAAGTCACCTTTGTGCCCCACACGATTGATGGCCTCCACCGCCAGTGTCTCGCGGTTGATTTCGAATCCCTTTGTCAGGCGGCGGGTATATGCCGCCAGTTCATTGTCAATTACAAGAGCGAGGGGGCTGATGGCCAGTCCTCCTTCGATGGACCCGGCCGCGCCTATTTCAGTTATGCCGCTAAGTGCATACATGGTCAGGGCCGCACCCCGTTCAAACATGATCTGGTGGGCCTGACAGTCCGTGGTCGAGTATCCTACGGCGGCGGATGGAATATTAAAGAGCCGGGCCATCTGAAGCAGGCCGGAATTAATCATCATGATCTCCGGGCTGTGGTAAACGGCTGTGCCTTTGTGCATTTCCATTTCGTGCAGCAACACATAATACCAGGTCGGAATTCCCGGGCACAGGGTCTGGAGAAGCACCATGCTGCCCAGTGCTTCCGAATGGGTCCGGGCCAGTGCGCCGGCCAGGGTGTAGGGTGCATTGGCCCCGACCATGGGTACCAGGGGCACTTTTACCGGCAGATTGTACTCTCCGTAGAGCAGCAGCCGGTCGATCTCGTCGTTCGGGAAAAATAAAGGCTCGATCAGGCAGACAATACCACTGCAAAGAGGCCTTTGACGCAGAGCCTCACCGCCCCCGGCCACGGCCTTCATCATCTCTATCTGGTACTTCAGGTTCCCGGAGCTTTTGGGCAGGGCCCAGATATGTTTACGGCCCGCCTCCAGCATAACCTTGAGCGTGTGCAGATCGTAGGTTTCCGGTGGTGCATCCCGTGGCGCGGGGCATCCAACTATGTCCATGTTTTCCAGAGCGTCCATTAATGTGGCGATATCCCGGCAGTCAGCAAGCGTCAGAGGGCGAAATATATTGCTGAAGAAGTCGTAATGGTTGATGGTACCGCCTCCAGAGCGAACCACGGGCGGAGCTGCGGGGCCGGACGAAACGTCCACATCGTACTCGGGTGTCCTTCCGGCACACAGGAATTTTTCAGGAGTTTTTTTAAGCGCTTTTTCAACCAGCTCAACCGGCAGGCGAACCTGGCCCCCGGCTGCATCGACATCGGCCCCGGCGTCAGCCAGTCTTTCCAGCGCCACCGGATGATTCAGCCGCAGACCGGTTGTTCGCAGGACTTCCAGAGACGCTTCATGGACCATTTGGATTTCATTATCTGTTAATATATTATAATATTGCGACATCAGCGGTATCTCCAGTTTATATGAAAATGTTGAAAAAGGAATGTTAAATAAGGCGCCCTGACAGTTGCCGTTGAACTGATTGTGCGCAGGCACCGTTCTATTACCTGTTCATAATTCCATAGTCGATATTTGCAGACTTTGTTGTGTTCGGGCAGGACATGGGGCTAAGGTTCACCTGTTATATCCGGCCTATTTGTATTGGATGAGAAAAGGAATCTGAATAAAGTGAATTTTATTGCACATCTAATTCGATCCATTGGGATTTAATGATATCCAGGGTCGTATAATCATTTGACAGATATTAAAGGGAGCTGCAACAAGTATGAAAATGACAGGGGGGATTTAATGGCATTAACATACAAGGGTAAGGTCATTTATTTAGCAAATATCGTTTCAATAGCCCGGGCAGTTGGAAATATTTCTCCAAAAGAAATTGAAGCAATTAAAAAGATACAAGAGAGTATCGGGGCAGGGAAAATAGAGCTGAACAAAGCTTATAAGGCTGCTGAGTCCCCGGATTATGAAATAAATCCAGTTGGATACTGGTCTGATAAAGTTAAAAATCTGGAAGATGTGATTTATGTATCCATGATAGATGGATGGATTACTGATAAAAAAAAACAATCGATATTAAAATTTGCAAAGCAGATTAATCTTAAACAAGAGCAGATTAAGTACATTGCAGCGTTTTTCACTCCAGGTTTTGCCCGTGTCATACAGGAGCAGCAGAAAGCTCCTTTCAATTCAACTTGTATTAAGGGTAAAAAAAAATGGTATCTGGCTGCATGGCCGAAAGAAGACATTTTTCAAGCCCAGAAACTTATAGAAAATATTAGAGCGATAAATAAGCGCAAAGTATATGTAGATGGAGTGGAGTCCCGATGGGATGAAGTGTTTGGTTTTTTTTGGTGTGCGGGCGAACGTAATTCAGCACGCAGGCCAATGGAATACTGTTTTGGTCCTGATGAAAAACGTTTGAATATATGGGGCTGCAAACAGGCTATGATGGAGTGGACTAAATGGTCGGACTGGTTCGGGTATGGTACTTTTAAAAATACGGGTTTAGTGAATAAACAAGTTTGTTTTGTATTTGATAAGAAACGTATAAGGCACGAACTGGAAATAAATCTGCTTAAATACAGGTTTTGTCCATACCTGCGTTTTAATTTAATAGAGGCTGTTTTGAAAGAACTGCCCGATGAGGTAACACCAACTGATAACGGGCCCTGGATTTATAAGCGGGATTACAATGATTCCCCGGGGTCAATAAGGGTCAAGGTTAAAACAGCAGACGGAAAATATGCATACACCGATGATTACTACTCTTCAGGGGTAGCTCCAAAATCAGTTGTAATTGGGGTGGATATATTGAAAAAAGCTTTTAAATCGTGTGGTTATAACATTGACGAAGTAAAAGGGCTCCTTGAATATAAAGGATAAAAAAACTACCGGATGCACACGTTCACTAATGGGTGTGCCAATTCCTTACAGGTTACAGGGCCCCATATACGGCCAGCCATCCTGGGATCGTAAAGCACGCCCTCCGGACGCGAGGATGTATCGGGAAGTGATGACATTAAAACCGTAGTCGAGAAAACCCCTCTGATATGCAGGGCCGACACCCCCGCTCCCGTGGGTTCTTCTCAACCCCTGCGCACCGAAGTTTGAGCCGTATAAATCGATAATGATCACGGCGACCCTTCTGCCCAGGTTCACTGCTCCCCGCATTGCGTTAACCATGTCATAGCCCAGCGGGGTAACATTGCTGGTCCAATCTTTCCGCTGGACCTGCACCTCCCTGGTTGTAAATGATCGGCCTTCACGGATTTTTGTTTTTTCTTATATTGCCTCCCACAACATTCTATATCTAATTTTCTGCAGCATTATCCGTTAAACTGATTTTTCGAGCTTATACTATACAAAGCAGACCATCCATCAAATTACAACAGATTTTTTAACGACCTTGACAAAGATCTTTTAAGTGGTCTATTATATAGTCATATCAGGAACTAAAAAATATTCTCGGAGAATAAGACCATGTTAGAATCCATTCACGCAAATAAAACGGCCAGCATCACTGAATTCAAGAAAAATCCTCAATCCCTCATTGATGCCGCCCGTGGTGAAACTATTGCCCTGCTGAACCGCAATAGAACAGCAGCGTACATCGTGCCGCCGGAAGTCTACGAACGGCTGTTGGAAATGGCCGAAGACATTGAACTGGGCCGAATCTATGAAGAACGCAAACATGAGAAAGCCAATGCCATTGAGGTTGCCATAGATGATCTATAAGCTTAAGTTTTTTAAAAGTGCCTATAAAGAGTGGCAAAAACTTGACCCGCACGTCCGGAAACACTTCAAAACGTATTTAAAAAAACGACTTCAAAATCCCCGTGTTGAATCGGCAAAGCTCAAAGGTTATCCCAACCTCTACAAAATCAAACTCAGGTCCGTGGGGTATAGACTGGCCTACCTTGTGGAAGATAAAAAAATAAGCGTATACGTAATTTGCGTTGGCCGCCGAGATAAAATGTACGAAATTTTACCCCGAAGATTGAATGAATAGACCATTTCCCCAAACACATAGCTATTTTTTGCGCAGCATACGGTGAAATACCGATAACCGGCAAGCCCCTCGGCTATCAAAATTTGCTTTTTCTACGTCACGGACTGCCCACAAAAACCACTTTTAAATAAAGGTCTTTTCTGTTTCAATCCACGCTTCCGCGAGTAAAAGTTAAATTTAGACGGTCTCGTAACAGGTTCAAATTCAAGGCGCGCAAACAATATATCAAAACCCGGATGATCCTAAACCCGAACCTGTGTATCGATAGTGTCCGGTGATCGGATACAGGAAAAGAATGTCCTCAATCTCAGGGCCGGAGCCGATGTTGTGGACAATGAGGGGGCGGCAACCGTCCTCGGATCGCCGGTTCACCACAATCCCGATATGCGGGAGATTGCCGGGCAATACCCAGGTCACAAGGTCTCCCGGGTGGTAATCGGCAGCAATACCTGATTTCGGAAGTTTGGCCCCCTGCTTTCGCAGGAAAGTCTGCAGGTTTGGAACTCGTCGATGGTCAATATTCGGATCCGGGCGATCAAGTCCCCAAAGTTGCGGGTATCCGGCAAAATGGGCCGTCATATCTTCGTGAACCAGGCGCTGCAAGTCCACGCCGATTGCCCGATATGCCCTGATAACAACATCCGTGCACACCCCGATGTGGTCGGGGACATCCCCGCCCGGGTAGTCCAGTCGGCGATAGCTTCCGTCGTAGGTAACCGCGTGGGTCGTTCGTTCCATGGCAGCACTTACAAGCTGTTTTGAAAGAGTTGATGCATGGTTTTGCGCAACGGTCGAAACGGACAGCAGCAGAATTGCTATGATAAAGATTACAGGTCGGTTCATGGTTCACTTGTCTTTATAAAACCGGATAAGATCGTGGTTCGTTTTGCGCTCACGATCTATCCATTATTGGTTGTGTTTTATTCAATCAATTCAAATCTATTTTCTTTTTCGATTTTTTGACCTCTCATGGATGAACGACTCACTGCTGACCGTGTCGCCGGTATTTTTTATTGAACCATACTGCAATCCGGTAAGCAGCCGGCTCATTAATACTGAAACCGGGATCAAACCGGTCTTCAATAATAAATGTGTATGTTATGTAAAGCCCCCGGTTATGTGAACTTGATATAGCCCCGCCCTTGTATTCCCGTCATTTAAAAACTTTTTCAACCATTCTCCTAATTTTTATTATACATAATTCTGTACAATGGCAATGTTTACTTTAACAGCCTTGACAAACGAGGCGGTTAAAGGCGGTTGCCATGGCATTAGAATTGGTTTTTGTGTGTCCCCGGAAACTCGGCAAATTGTTCGGCAGATTGCGAAGCTGTCCATTGGGAAAGCTTCTGGATGGGTATTGTGATTGGGTGCTGGATGATGCGAGCATAAATTCTGTTGTGTTCGATAGGGACCATCGCCCTTTCCCTGGCTCTACAGTAGAGATAGAATACCACCTTATGCCGGACTGTGAGTCATGATCGGGTTTCGGTAAAAGATAGGCATGCGGGCAATGGTGGCATACATCTGGCCCGGCAATATAAGGGAGCTGAGAAACAGTGAAAGCTTGCCGTACGAAGTATGACACCTCCCGGTTTGTATCTTTCATTACGGCATTGGCTTGGTGACGATGATGGTTGAATGGATATTTCTTCGTTCACCCAGATAGGTGAGGAATAGATCAACGGGGACACACAATTCCGGTGCCAGACAACCCGGTCCTTTGATCTCACACTTTCCCAGCATCCTGCAGATAATGCCGCATGGAACCCCTACCGAATAAGGTCCGGTGTTCATGTTCCACTCTTTATAGGGATATCACATCTGCCTGAATGTATAAATAAAATATTCCCGTCCAAATTTTATCTGTAAAAATACCTAAGTAAATCGGTTGGTTAAATATATTTTTCAGGTTACCTGTAAACAAGAGATTCGTTGATCACGAAGTCCCTCTTGCGCAGTTCGTCAACGAATTCGGCAGCGGGCAGCATGGTTTCAATGCCGTCTACCCCCTTTTTAAGCACTTTGCCCTGGGCCACCAACTGTGCGCCGATGGAAAGCGGAATGCCGACATTCTTGGAATAGGCGCGGTACCCGCCCCATTTCTCCATGGGCGGATGACTGGTCACGATGCGATACAGGACATTGTTGCCCCTGAGTTTGCCGATGACTTCAACCTGAACGGAATACCCCCACACTTCGGTTTGATCCCCTTCCGGCACGGACTGCAGGTAATGCTTGATAAATTCCAGCGGAACGATCCGGTTCCCCCTGTAAACCATCTCATCTGCGGTGTAGATGCCGTATTTGTAGAGCGTTCTTACCAGATCCATGGCCCTCGGGGGGAAACAACCACGAATAAAGACCTTTTTGACACCTTTAACGTTTTTAGACAATGTCTGGGATTCGCCATGGGGGACATAGTACGTGGTCTGGGTGCCGATGGGCTTCGGGAAGTGGACGGTCCGGGCACCTGAAAAAGGCGGGTTGGGCACCAGGGTACCGTCTTCGTAGTAAAAACGGTTCTCCGTCCTGGGATCGAACTCCCAGAGGATAACGTGCAGCAGCCCTGGCGAATGGGCGATGGAGCGGAAAGCGGCAAAATCGATGTCGATCTGCTCGATGCTGTCCAGGCGTTCTACGCATAGCTGGGCCAGGATGTTCGTAATGCCCGGCGTGATGCCCACGCCTCCCACAATAGAGATGCCTGCATCCTGCGCTTCGCCGTCGAGAGCGAGTGTCTCCTCATTGGGGCTGATGAGGTCCAGCATGTTGACACCTGCCCGGATGCCCGCACGAATCGCGTTTTCGCAGTAATCCCGAGGCAAGCCGTTGGCCACGACATCGTAGCCTTTGATCAGCTCAACCAGGTCAGTTATGCTTTCAGCGTTGACTTTGACACCGTTCAAGCGCCGGTCTCCCAGCTTTTCGATGAGTTGTTCGACCTTTACAAGGTCGCTGTCGGCAACCGTAATCTGGTCGAAATCGCTGGTTTTTGCCAGGTCGATGGTCGTCTCGGTCGCCATTGCGCCGACGCCGCCCAGCACTATGATTTTCTTCATTTTTATTTTCCTTTTCCTTTAAGGTCCTTTTTACGGGCTGATTAAAAGTCATGACGAGCACACCGATGATGGCACTTCACCCTCGCAAGATCTCCTGTCCGAGTAGCGTGAGCCTTAAATGAGGGATGTTCAACATTCGTGCAACAACAAAATCGATACTGTAAACAAGAACCAATGCTATGATCAACACTGCCCTGTTATTCATCGGGCTGTTCATGTCGTCACATCACAACGTTTTTCGTACAGATCTCCTGAAATTTTATCGAGCCACCCATTTCCCCCATTATTTTGAGAAAAAGTACCGGGTCGAGGCACTCTGCGGCAATGACGCCCCGCGGTGCACTCTCCATCATGCACATTTTTGCACCTGCAATGGCGGGAAGCGACACATAGATGTTGGAAGCCCCGAATTTGTTGAACAGCGCGAGCCGCTCTTCTGGCACAGTGTACATGCTGATGGGATACACCACTTTATAGTCGACAGTCTCTTCGCCACGCTTTCCGCTTACTTCAACGGCAGTCCGTCCTACTGTTGGTATGGGCAGTCCGGCGATTTCGGCAGTCTCCATGAGAAATGA
>NBLJ01000127.1 GCA_002084545.1 Desulfobacteraceae bacterium 4572_123
ATCGATTCCAGGCCATGGGGACAAACAGAGTCCGGCGGCCCCCTGAGCGCCGGAATTCCGGTCTGCGGTGCCCTCGGAGACCAGCAGGCGGCCCTGGTGGGCCAGACCTGTTTTGGCAGGGGCGAGGCAAAAAACACCTATGGCACCGGCTGTTTTCTGCTGCTCAATACAGGGACAACACCGGTACCGTCCAGCCATGGATTGATCACCACCGTCGGGTATCAGGTGCGCGGAGAGCGCCCGGTTTACTGCCTTGAAGGTTCCATAGCCATTGCCGGCGCCCTGGTCCAGTGGCTGAGAGACAACCTGGTGATTATTTCAAGCGCGTCCGAGATAGAAGAGCTGGCAAAAACCGTCAAAGATAACGGCGGCGCTTATTTTGTACCCGCCTTTTCAGGCCTTTTCGCCCCCTATTGGCGATCTGATGCCCGGGGCGCCATCGTCGGTCTGACCCGGTTTGTCAACAAGGGGCATCTGGCCCGGGCCGTTCTCGAAGCCAATGCATATCAGGCCGCCGATATCGTTCGGGCTATGAACAAAGATTCGGGGGTGGAACTGACAAAACTCAAGGTGGATGGCGGCATGGTGGCAAACGAGGTGCTCATGCAGTTTCAATCGGACATTCTCAATGTTCCGGTTGTCCGGCCCAGAATAACGGAAACCACGGCCCTGGGAGCCGCGTATGCCGCGGGACTCGCCGTGGGCTTCTGGTCGGGATTCGCTGATTTAAGAAAAAACTGGGCCGTAGGAAAAATCTGGCAGCCGGACATGTCCCCGGACAAGAGGGCAAAAGGGTTTCGGGAATGGGAAAAAGCGGTAAAAAGAACCCTTGACTGGGTGGAATAGAAAAGGACAAATGATGAATAAAACAATGTAGGGGCAGGCCCTGTGCCTGTCCATTACTTTTCCCGTTCCACCAGTCCCTTCACAAACCAGCGCTGCATGAAAAGCACCACCAGGATCGGCGGCATCATCACAATCAGGCTCCCGGCCATGGCGACATTCCAGAAAGGGAGATCATCCGCCTGGGGAATCAGGTTCTGAAGCCCTATGACAGCGGTCATCATTTTGGGATTTGTTGTAATAAGCAGTGGCCACAGGTACTGGTTCCAGCCGTAGACAAATTCGATCACGACAAGAGCTGCGATATTGGTCTTGGAAAGCGGCAGAAGAATCTTCCGGAAAAAGGTCATGGCCGAGGCCCCGTCCATTTTAGCGGCCTCGCAAAGTTCTTCGGGAACGGTCAGGAAAAACTGGCGAAACAGAAACGTACAGGTCGCTGAAGCCACCAGCGGCATGATCAGCCCTGTATAGCTGTCCAGCAGACTCAGGTTAAGGTTTACTTCGATGTCATGCCCCGCAATCCAGCTCAGCAGACCGTTTAAATGAAGCGCATTCCAAACCGGCTGCAGCGGACCGAACAGATTGGCGGCCATTTCATAGGTCGGCAGAATACGTACTTCAACGGGCAGCATAAGGGTGCAGAAAACAGTGACAAAAGCCACGGTCCGAAACCGGTAATCAAAATAGACAATCGAAAAAGCGCCCAGCATGGATACGGCAATCTTGCCGATGGTAATGCCCGAAGCCATGATAAAGGAGTTGAGAAGATGGTTGCCCAGATCCCCCTTGTCCCAGGCGGTCTGCATGTTGAGCCAGAACTGGTCCCCCGGAATCATGGGCATGGGAACCCGGGACACGTCATGGATGGAAAGCGTGGATGCTATCAGGGCATAAATGATGGGAAAACCGACGATGACGATCCCGATCATCAGGAAAACATAGGTCAGTGTATCTAAAATAGGTGTTTTTTCAACCATTTGGAATTATACCGTATAGTGGACTTTCTTTTCCACATATTTAAATTGCAGGACCGTAATTAATATAATCAGACTCATCAAAACAACCGACTGGGCCGCCGAGGAACCGAGATCCAGCCCGATAAATCCATCCTGATACACCTTGTACACCAGAATATTGGTGGCCCCGCCGGGCCCTCCCTGTGTAACCGTATGAATCACACCGAACGTTTCAAAAAAAGAATAGATGATGTTCATAACCGTCAGAAAAAAGAGGGTCGGCGACAGCAGAGGCAGTGTAATGGTCCAGAATCTTCTGAACGGGCCGGCGCCATCCATTGCCGCAGCCTCGATCAGAGAGTGGGGGACAGCCTGCATCCCGGCAATAAAAAAAACAAAATTATAGCTGATCTCTTTCCAGGCACTGGCCATGATGACCATTACCATGGCATCATGGCCCCGCAACACCGGATTCCAGTCAATCCCGAACCAGCGTTTTATGGCCAGGGATACGACACCGTAGGAAGGATGCAGCAGAAACAGCCAGAGGATACCGGAAATCGCCGGCGCCACGGCATAGGGCCAGATCAGCAGGGTGCGTATCAACCCCTTGAATTTTAAAATTCGGTTGGCCATGGTTGCTATGAAAAGCCCTGTGGATATGGAAACCGCTGCCACGGACGCACTGAAGGACAGGGTAATGAAAACGGATTTCAAATAAAGGGGATCTTTGAAAAGAGCAATAAAATTATCAAACCAGATAAAGGTATTGTGCAGTCCGAACGGGTCGCTGCGCATCATCGACTGTATCAGACCCTGGGCCGCCGGCCAGTAAAAAAAGGTCAGTGTAATCAGGATTTGCGGGAGAATCAAAAGGTACGGCAGTATTTTGGACGAAAAGATAGATCGCTTTATCATCGCTCTTCAACTTGAAAACCGGCGCCTCTCCAGGCAGTAAAAACGCCGCATTTAAATGGCATGACAATGCCGTGCCCGGACAAAACAGGTGTTTTAGTCCGGACAGGCTCCCAACGGGTTTATGGTAATCCTACCGTTCAAAGATACCGCGCTTAAGCGCCTGAGGATTATGATCCTGCAAAACATGCACGGACAAACCGGCTGCTTGGGCCCTCTCCCCGAACGGTTATCTGCTACTTGTAAATTTTTTCAAACTCACGCAATTTAACATTGCTGCGCTTGACAGCATTGTCCAGGGCCTCCTGGGGCGTCTTGGTATCGTTCCATACCAGTTCAAGCTCTTCATTGATTATATTGCGGATCTGAATAAAATATCCCAGGCGCAGTCCCCTGGAAATTTTGGTGGGAATCCGGCGGGTCATCTGCTTGATGCCTACCTCCTGGAATGGATTGGCATCAAAATAACCCACCTCTTTCAGGCTCTTGTATGAAGTAAGCGTAATGGGAAAATAGCCGGTCTGCATATGCCAGAAACCCTGCATTCTGTTGGTGGCCAGAAAAGCGAGAAAAGCGGCGACACCCTTGTACTCTTCCTTGCTGTGTCCCTTGAGAACCCAGTTGGAGGCACCGCCTATAATGCTGTTCTGGGGCTCTTTCATCCATGATTCAACCGGAAGAGGCGCCACATCCCACTGAAAATCCTTGACCGCCTTTTTGAGCTTGGCAATACCGCTGATGGAGTCGATGTAAATACCGGCGTTCTGGGCGATGAATTCAGATTTCGGCCCCTGGTATTTCTGGCCGCCATAGAAAAAACGATTGTCCGCCATCCATGATTTCAGGCGTGCGATATGATTGACGACCTTGGGATTATTGATCAGCAGTTCGCAGTCCAGTCCCTCGTATCCGTTGGCCCTGGAAGCAAAGGCGATGTTGTGGATGGCGCTGTAGTTTTCGATCTGTGTCCATGACTGCCAGGCTGTTACCATTCCGCCGGGAACGCCCGATTTTACCAGCTTGCCTGTAATTTCACCCATCTTATCCCAGGTAATGGGCTCTGTTTTTGACAGCATGGGGATGCCGGCCTTCTTGAACAGATCCACGTTGTAATACATGACCGGGGTGGATGAATTAAAAGGCATGGACATGAGATTGCCGTCGGCGTTCATATAATAGGACAACACCGGCTGCAGATAATCGCTCCAATTGACATTGTATCCCATATCCTTCATGAGTTCATACACCGGATAGATGGCACCTGAAAGCATCATGGTCTGGGTCCCGACTTCGAAAGACTGAAGCAGATGCGGCTGTTTGCCGGCACGAATGGCTGCCACGCCGGCATTGACAGTCTCATCATAATTGCCTTTGTTGGTCCCCACCACTTTGTATTCGGATTGGGATTCATTAAACTGCTTGATCATATAGTTGCACACTTCGCCCCGGGCGCTGCGCATGGCATGCCACCAGTTAATAATGACGGGCTTTGCCATAACCTGGCTTGCCGAAAAAATTGCAACGATTGCAAGTATGCCTATAAAAATAAATCTGCGCTTTTTCATAAACCATTCCTCCTTAATGAAGTATTATAATTAATTGCACGGCCCTGTCTCGAAATAAAGGCTGCAACATCCGGAACTAAAAAAGATTTCAATGATCCGTTGTTAAGGCTTACCGAGGCAACTACAAAATACCGACAGAAATATCCTCACATCTGCCTAATACTACCTATTGAGTGTTAACTTGATAGTCAAGGAATAATTTTCAGTAAAACAAAAAATATGGTCTTTTGTGT
Source organism: Desulfobacteraceae bacterium 4572_123 (assembly GCA_002084545.1). Taxonomy (GTDB): domain Bacteria; phylum Desulfobacterota; class Desulfobacteria; order Desulfobacterales; family 4572-123; genus 4572-123. Next base: position 4,513 of record NBLJ01000127.1, read on the forward strand.
ACAATTTGGTAAAAAACGAAAATATTCTCCCTTTCTGCTTTTCGGACTTGAAAAACAATCTCACTCTCTGTATGAAATGCCTATCATCTATGATTTCCCATAAAATATTTGGATAACTAAACAAAAAATCAAATCAGTTGCAAAAAGGGCCATGAATTTGCTACTATAAAAATATTTTTTGAAAGGGTACAGAATTCAAATGGCAAAAGTCATACTGGAAAATATCGTCAAACGATTCGGCAAGACAGAAGTTGTACACGGCATTAATCTGGATATCGAAGATCTTGAATTTGTAGTACTCGTCGGTCCTTCCGGGTGCGGCAAATCCACTGTACTGCGGATGATAGCAGGTCTGGAAAAAATTACCAAGGGAAAAATACATATCGGCGATCAGGTGGTCAACGATATTGCCCCCAAGGACCGGGGATGTGCCATGGTGTTTCAGAACTATGCCCTGTATCCCCATATGAATGTCTACAAGAACATGTCCTTCGGCCTGAAACTCAGCAAAATGCCCAGGGCGGAAATCGAAAAACGGGTACAGGAAGCGGCCCTGATTTTGGGACTTGAAGATCTTCTGAAAAGAAAGCCCTTCGAACTTTCCGGGGGTCAGCGCCAGCGGGTGGCCATGGGCCGCGCCATTGTCCGCAACCCCTCTGTTTTTTTATTTGATGAACCGCTTTCCAACCTTGATGCCAAACTGCGCACCCAGATGCGCACGGAGATTAAAAGACTGCATCAGAAAGTACAGACCACCATAGTCTATGTAACCCATGACCAGGTGGAAGCCATGACCCTGGCGAACCGGATCGTTGTGATGCGTGACGGGTATATCGAACAGGTCGGCCGGCCCCTGGAACTTTTTGAGCACCCGGTCAACACTTTTGTGGCCGGGTTTATCGGCAGCCCCCCAATGAACCTGGTTCCGGCAAAAACCATGACGGGCCCATCCGGCCTGGCCCTTGATTTCGATCAGAAATTCAGCATTCCGGTTCCGCCCAGACCGGAAATGAAAATAACGAATGCAACCGACGTCATCATGGGATTGCGCACAGAAGACCTGACCCTTGATAATGACGACGGCCGATTGCCGGATGAATGGAAACTTAAAGGCATTGTTGAAGTCGTGGAACCCCTTGGTGGCGAGACACTGCTGCACATGGATTTTCAGAGTATAAAATTCATCGCCAAATGTGAGGGCGGCAAAACCGTGCAACCCGGTGAAAAACTTAAACTGGCCATGAACCTGGATCGTCTGCATATTTTCGATGCCAAGACATCCCAATCGATCTATTGACAGCAATCGAATTCGGGACATGTTACTACAAAAAAAATAACTGCTCGGCTTCGGCACACTGTTCACCGACTATATGTTTAACATGGACTACGATACCGAAAAAGGCTGGCATTCCCCGCGCATCGAGCCCTATTCCCCCATCAATATGGACCCGTCCACCATGGTGCTCCACTACGGACAGGCGGTTTTCGAAGGTCTCAAGGCATATAGAACAGATTCCGGCGATATTCAACTCTTCCGGCCCAGGGACAATTTCAGACGACTCAACCGGTCATGCGAAAAACTCTGCATACCGCAATTTGATGAAGACCTTGCCCTTGAAGGACTGAAGCAGCTTCTGGCAATTGAAAAAGAATGGATTCCCAGTGCTTCCGGAACATCACTTTACATCAGGCCGACAATTATCGCCATGGATCCTTTCCTTGGAGTTCGGGCATCCTTCACATATCGGTTCTTCATCATACTGTCGCCGGTGGGGGCCTACTATCCCGAAGGGTTCAATCCCGTCAAGATCTGGGTTACCCGGAACCATGTACGGGCCGTACGCGGCGGTGTAGGTGATGCCAAAACCGCGGGCAACTATGCGGCCAGCCTGTATGCAGGTGAAGAAGCCCACAGGCACGGATTTACCCAGGTGTTGTGGCTCGATGGTGTTGAACGGAAATATATCGAAGAAGTGGGCGCCATGAATATCTTTTTCCTGATCAACGATGAAATGATAACCCCTGAACTGAACGGCAGTATTTTACCGGGCATCACCCGGGACAGTGTGGTGGCCCTGGCCAAGCACTGGAACATGAAGGTGTCCGAAAGAAAAATCAGCATCGATGATGTCATGCAGGCCCATGACTCCGGCACGCTGCAGGAGGTATTCGGATCCGGAACCGCGGCAATTATCTCTCCGGTCGGTAAACTTAAATATGGTGACCGGACCATCACCATCGGTGACGGAAAGGTCGGTCCGGTTGCCGATAAATTTTATAACGCCATCATGGATATACAGTACGGAAAAATTGCCGATCCCATGGGGTGGATTGAACCGGCATAATATTTTTATTAAATCCGAGGTAAATATGAAACATCTTTCATCATTTATCACCAAAATGGAAGCTTCGAACATTCCTAAACGGGCTGTCGACACTTTTGCGAATTACTACAAAAAAGTCGTCAACGGCGAAACCGGTTTGCTCCATAATAAGGATATCCAGCCGGTTTCATCGGATGAAATCGCGGATCTCAACCTTTTGCGCGGATATGCCCCGGCCGGGGAAAAAGCTCTTCCCAAGACCGTCATGATCGTACTCAACGGCGGTCTTGGCACCAGCATGGGCCTGACCTGCGCCAAATCACTGCTGCAGGTGAAAAACGGAAAATCCTTCCTTGAAATTATCCTGGAGCAGACCCGGTCTTCCGAGGTCAATCTGGCCCTAATGAACAGCTTCAGCACCCATGACGATACCCTGGCGGCTCTGGCCGATATCAAACCGGCACGCAAGCCATTCACATTTGTGCAGCATAAATTTCCCAAAATCCTTAAAGAAACCCTCTCTCCCGCCATCTGGCCGGCAAACCCCAAACTGGAATGGAACCCTCCTGGCCACGGCAATATCTATACGGCCCTGTACACCTCGGGAACACTTCAGGATCTTATAAACCGGGGAATTCAGTATGCGTTTATCTGCAACTCGGACAATCTGGGAGCAGGAATAAATAAAGCACTGCTGGGCTATTTTACGGAGAATAAAATAAATTTTATGATGGAGGTAGCCCGGAGAACCCCGTCCGATGCAAAGGGCGGCCACCTGGCCCGCCATGTAAACGGCCGACTGATTCTGCGAGAGGGGGCCCAGTGCCCCGAGGATGAAAAAAGTGCATTTCAGGATATCTCGCAATTTTCTTTTTTCAATACCAACAACATCTGGGTACATCTGGGTGCCGTCCAAAGACTGATCGAAAGCCATGAAACATCCCAACTGCCCATGATATGCAACGCCAAAACGCTTGATCCCAGAGATAAAAACAGCCCCGCCGTTTTCCAGATCGAAACGGCCATGGGAGCCGCCATCCACTTAATACCCGATTCCACTGCCGTAAAAGTTCCGCGCAGCCGTTTCTTTCCGGTCAAAACCTGCAATGAACTGCTGGCCATCCGCTCGGACTGTTATATCTTTTCAAAAGATAACCGGCTGATTCAAAATCCTGAACGAAAACATGATGCCGTTACTATAAATCTGGATCCTGTATTTTACGGCAAGTTCGATCTGCTGGATAGTCGATTTCCCCAGGGTGTTCCCTCCCTGCTTGATTGTGAAAGTCTTACCATTAAAGGAGATGTGCTTTTTGAAAAAGATATAACCATACAGGGCAGCGTCACCATTCAAAACAGCAGCGCAAAACAAATTGTTATTCGCGCCGGTACAACAATCGACAAAGACCTTACGATTTAAGCACTTGATGCTTAATTTTTCACTTTTTATTTTGATCCCATGCCTGCTCCCGTCATTACCTCTGTTTTTCAAATGCTCCCGACAAACTCTACCCTGTTTATTGAGATACAAGAGGGCCATTTTACATGAACCATGACACTACCGTAACCCAGCACCCAAGCCCAGGCAAAAGGCTGCTCATGTTCAGAGGGGATACGCTCTGTTTTACCCTTGATGTACCGGATTCCAAATCCGGAAGGGCATGGCTGCGCACTAATATCGGGGCGGCGGCGGTTGCAAGAAAAGAGGTGATCGACCAGGTCCGGTTCGCCAAACCCGCTCTGGGGCGAGACTGGTTCGACATACCCATGATGCGTGCCGATGACCACCGATTCCGGATTACCCTGCCATTAATCGAGACCGGCCATTTTGAAGCCAAGGCCTTTTTTCTGGAGCAAGACACTGAAAAACCGATATGGCCGGCGGGTCCCAATACCGGCATCAATGTCGAACCCGCCGATACCTGTTGCGCCAATATCATCTATAATGCCTTTGTGCGTCAGTTCGGCCCCAATAAAAGCGGTTCTTTTAAAAAAAAGGTTCCTCTTTCCATGCTTGAGGAGCTGGATAATGCCGGATATACGGTCATTCCACCATCAGGAACATTTCGCGACCTTATCAGGCATCTGGATTTTATTTTTGAAAAACTCGGATGCCGGGGCATCCAGTTACTGCCGATCCATCCGACTCCAACCACCTATGCCCGCATGGGGCGATTTGGCAGCCCCTATGCGGCCTTAAATTTTACGGAAGTCGATCCGGCCCTGGCCGAGTTCGACCCCCAGGCGACCCCCCTGGAACAATTCATTGAGCTGGTCGACGCAGTGCATGCCCGCAACGGCAAGCTATTACTGGATGTCGCCATCAACCACACCGGCTGGGCCGCCAGTCTTCACGGCACCCATCCTCAATGGCTGGTCAGGGACCAAAAAGGCCGTATTGAGGTTCCGGGTGCCTGGGGAGTGAACTGGGAGGATCTGACCCGGCTGGATTATACCCACCAGGAGCTGTGGCAGTACATGGCGGCCATGTTTCTGACCTGGTGCCGCCGCGGAGTCGACGGTTTCCGCTGCGATGCCGGCTACATGATCCCTGTCCCGGCCTGGACCTTTATTGTAGCGACGGTCCGAGAACAATACCCGGATACTGTTTTCATGCTGGAAGGCCTGGGCGGCAAAATTTCAACCACCCGCAGGATACTGAACCGGGCCGGCTTCAACTGGGCTTATTCAGAGCTGTTTCAAAATTACGACCGCGTTCAGATTGAAAATTATCTTCCTGAAGCATTGGATATTTCCCGAAGTGACGGCCTGATGATCCATTTTGCGGAAACTCATGACAACCTCCGCCTGGCGGCCCGGTCCCATACCTGGGCGAAAATGCGTACCGCGCTGTGCGCACTTTTGTCCGTTCGGGGTGGATTTGCTTTTGCCAACGGCGTGGAATGGTATGCCACGGAAAAACTTAATGTGCATGAGGCCACCTCCCTGAACTGGGATGCCCCTGTCAATCAGATCGAACATATCCAACGATTGAACTGCCTGCTGAAAATCCATCCGGCCTTTCATGACCGTTGTGAAATAACCCTGCCCGAGCATAAATCCGGCAACTGCCTGGCAGTACTGCGCAAACATCAACCCACCGGCAAAGCGTTAGTGATTCTGGTCAACCTGGATGACAAATACCCGATAGATTGCACCTGGGCACATCAGGAACCAGACCCGCGGGCCCCTTTGTGGGACCTTATATCCGGGGAAAAAATAACTGTTGCCGCTACCGACACCCAACATACTTACCACCTGGCCCCCGGCCGGGTGCTCTGCCTGACTTCGGATAAAAGCGAGGTGGACCGGTTATGTAAAGCCATGGCTGCCCCGCCTGAACTTCCATCCCGGATTATTGAACAGCGTCTCCAGGCCAAAGTGTGGTCGGTTTTTTGCTTTTATAATGGTATTATTGATACCGGACCGTTCAACCCGGTATCGGCGGCCCGCCGCCTGGTACAAAACCCCCTGGATTTCTGCCGCTCCCTGAATCCTTCCGCCGGGCAACCAGGCGTCGTGGTCTGGCAGTATCCCCGGGATTTACACCGCCAGGTCATGGTGCCGCCGGATCATTTCCTGCTGATCCGTGCTGAAAACAGTTTCCAGGCCCGGATCATGCGAAAGCAGACATGCCTGCGGCAGGAAGAAAGCCTGGCATGCGGTGACGGCTCATGGTTCGTACTTTTTACACCCCGTAAAGCCCCGAAAACACATCAGGACCTTATCCTGCATCTCGCGTTGTATGCAAACGGCGTCTGCAACCATAAACAGGCCCATGTGCTGTTCCTGTCCGCGGCCCGCCACGCCCGGATACAACATATTTTCAAACGGAAGGAACTGCTCGGCGGTCAACTGCTTTTCCTGGGTACCAACGGCCGCGGGGCCATGCTCAGGGCCAATGCCGCCTGGGCCGAGCTGAACAGCCGGTATGATGCATTACTTGCAGCCAACCTCAATCCCGAGTTTCCCGAAGACCGCTGGATAATGTTCACCCGATGCAGGGCCTGGGTTGTTTTTCAGGATTATTCCCAGGAATTGGGCAACGATTGTATCGACACTTTTTATTTTAAAAATCACACCAGCGGTATCTGGCATTTTACGGTTCCTGCGGGCCAGGGTGAGCATATCGGAATCTCCATTCAGGCCGAGATGATACCCGGTCATAATGCCGTTCATCTCTGTTTTTGCAGGGATCGTGCCGATGGGCAAAACGGATATCTGGGCGATGCCAAACCCGTGCAACTGATTTTACGCCCGGACATTGAAAGTCGTAATTTTCACGCCGTCACAAAGGCATATCTGGGTCCGGAGCAGGACTGGCCCCCAACGGTCACCCCCATGCCGAATGGATTTATTTTTACACCGCGGCACGACCGCGCATTGTCGCTGACAACCTCACGAGGATCATTTATCCCGGAGCCTGAATGGCATTACAGCATTCGCCATCCCATGGAAGCCGATCGGGGACTTGACCCTGATTCCGACCTGTTCAGCCCCGGTTATTTTTCATGCACCGTCAAAGGCGGAAAAACAATTACCCTGTCAGCTAAAATCACCGCCGGACGCGACCGGGCCTCGGCAGAGCCTCCTATCCCGCCGAATAACGTTATTCCTGCCTTGCCGGCTGAAGACCCTAAGGCCGATATGGTCTGTTTTCTTAAAGATGCCCTGGAACAGTATATTGTGAAGCGCCATGACCTGGCAACCGTGATTGCCGGGTACCCGTGGTTCCTTGACTGGGGCAGGGACACCCTGATTGTACTGCGGGGCATGATCAGCGCCGGCTGGACAAAAAAAGCATTTATGATCCTCAAGCAATTTGCTATTTTTGAAGAAAACGGAACCCTTCCCAACATGATACATGGACAAAATTCCGCTAACCGGGATACGTCGGACGCACCGCTCTGGTTTTTTATTGATTGCGCCGACCTTGCGGAGAAACAGGGCGGCCTCGATTTTCTGGAAACAATGTGCGGGAACCGAACACTGCGCCAAATCCTGATCGATATGGGGCAAAGCCTTATCAAGGGGACCCCTAACGGTATTCATATGGATTCTACGTCCGGGCTCATATTCAGCCCGGCTCATTTTACCTGGATGGACACGAACCACCCGGCCGGCACGCCCCGTGAAGGATATCCCATTGAAATCCAGGCCCTCTGGCACGCAGCAATCTGCTTTCTGGCCCGTATTGACACGAAACAACACAAGGCCCGATGGCGAAAGAGAGCGGATCTGGTGCGGTCGTCAATCAGACGGCATTTTGTTCTCGATACCGGATACCTGTCGGATTGCCTGCATGCCAAACCTGGTCAGGGCCCCGGACAGGCAGCGGTCGATGACGCCCTGCGGCCCAATCAACTGTTTGCCGTCACGCTGGGCGCGATAAATGACAAGGCGATCGGCCGCGACATTCTAAGTGCCTGTGAAACCCTGCTGGTACCCGGTGCCATCCGCAGCCTGGCCGACCAGCCCCTGCGCCACCCGTTACCCATCATCCATCAGGGACGCCCGGTCAATGATCCGCACCATCCCTACCAGGGCAAATATTCAGGAGACGAAGACACCCAGCGCAAACCCGCCTATCATAACGGCACCGCATGGACCTGGATTTTCCCATCTTTTTGCGAAGCATGGGCCCGGGTCTATGGCGCCGAAGCCGCACAAACGGCCCTGTCCTGGCTGTCTGGCAGTACGGAGACAATTAACCGGGGCTGTATCGGACAAGTCCCGGAAATTACAGATGGCGATTTCCCCCATACCCGGCGCGGCTGTGACGCTCAGGCCTGGGGCGTCAGCGAATTACTGCGGGTATGGATAAAATTGAAGTGAATAATAACAAAAAAGGATATTAAAATGAGCCATATAAAAACTTTTCAGGTATTTCCCAGGATCCCGAAACCGCTCTCTTTTTTCATCGAGTTATCCAGAAATCTCTGGTGGAGCTGGCAGCAGGATGCCATAGAACTTTTTCGCCGCATCGATCCAAACCTGTGGGAAGCATCAAACTGTAACCCGCTTATTTTTGCAACCAGCCTTTCCCAGGACAAACTGGAAAACCTGGCCCTTGATGAGAGTTTTCTGGCCCACCTGGAACGGGTGCGTGAAAATTTTGAGCAGCAGGTAAAAACTCCGGCGGATCTCTCCGATACGCCTTACCGGGCCCATGGAAATATCGCTTATTTTTCCATGGAATTCGGCATCCATGAAAGCCTTCCCCTGTTTGCCGGAGGCCTGGGAGTGCTTGCCGGCGATCATCTCAAGGCAGCTTCAGGCAAGGCCATGCCCCTGACAGGGGTGGGTTTGCTGTATCAGCACGGATATTTTCAACAATTTCTTGACCAGAACGGGTGGCAGCAGGAGGATTACCCGCAAACAGACCTATATTACCTGCCCATTACCCGTGCCAGGGATTCCGACGGCCGGGAGATCCGCATTACCGTCGCCGGGCTTCAGGGTGACATCCACGCCATCGTCTGGCGGATGAATATCGGTAGAGTGCCGCTTTATCTGCTGGACACCAATTTGCCGGAAAATCCCCCGCCGGTGCGGGAGATTACATCCCAACTCTATATTGCCGATAAAAACACCCGGCTTTCCCAGGAAATTTTACTGGGAATCGGCGGAATGAAAGCACTGGCCGCCATGGGAATTATGCCTTCGGTCTGCCACATGAACGAGGGGCACTGTGCTTTCTGTATTTTAGAACGTCTGGCCCAGATCATGGAAACCTTTCATATTGATCTGCCTGAAGCCCGCGAAATTGCTGCCCGCACCATGATTTTTACCACCCATACGCCGGTAGCCGCCGGTCAGGATGATTTTCCCGCCGAACTG
>NBLJ01000024.1 GCA_002084545.1 Desulfobacteraceae bacterium 4572_123
GCAGACATTGGTCGAATTATTGTTTTGATTTTCGATTTAATAAGGATAAAAATAAATATAGTCGTTTAGTTAAAAAAGTCAGCGCTGGACGTCAAAGACGGCAAGCGCCGGCACGGCTGCGTCGCTCAGCCGCATTTTGTATAGCCGCAATAATGGCATTTCATGCAGCCTTCCTCAAAACTTATGGTTTGACTGCATTCCGGGCAGACTTGCCTAATAAGGCTGTTTTGCGTACGCTTGCGGCTTTTTCCTTCACTGTTTTTAAGGTATCGATTTTCGAGCACACGGCTGATAGCATCCGGAATCGAAAGAACCAGGCCCCCGTTCTGGAAAACCGGATATTCCCCTCCGATTCCTTTTAACTGATCCACCACCGTTTCAACCCGTACACCGGATCTGAAAGCCAGGGACACCAGCCGGCCGATGGCCTCGGTTTTGGCTGTCGCCGATCTTCCGGATTTGCCGATGGTTGCAAATACCTCAAAAGGCCTGTTTTGATACTCTGTGACGGTGACGTAAAGATTCCCCATGCCGGTTTTTACCTTGGTGGTGAAACCGTTGAGGGTTTCCGGTCGTTTTTTCACCGCTGTCATGAAGCTGTCTTCTGCTTCTTTGTTTTCAGAAAAAGAGAGTACCTGATTTTTTTTGCTGCCGTCCCGATAGATGGTGACTCCTTTGCATCCCATCGCATGGGCCATATCATATATTTCCAATACGTCGGACACGGTGGCGTCATGGGGTAGATTTACTGTTTTTGAAACGGCATTGTCAGTATATTTTTGAAAGGCTGCCTGCATCCGGATATGCCATTTCGGGGAGATATCATGAGCCGTCACAAAAACATTGCGGATAGCTTCGGGGATTTCTTGAAAATCTTTTATGCTTCCCCGGTCAGCTATTTTTTTTGCCAGGTTCAGGCTGTAAAAACCATGTTTGCGGGCTGTTTCTTCAAAGTAGGGGTTGACTTCCAAAAGCTGGTCGTTGTCCATCACAGTGCGGACAAAACTTAATGCAAAAAGGGGTTCAATGCCGCTGGAAGCACCGGCAATAATGCTCAAGGTGCCTGTCGGGGCAATCGTTGTTGTTGTGGCGTTGCGATAGGCGCAGTTTTTTTTATCTTTGAAAACGCTTTGATCATAGTTTTCAAAAACTCCTCTTTCCTTGGCCAGAAAGTATGAGGCAGCATGGGATTCATCCTGAATAAAGCCCATTATTTTTTCGGCGGTTTCCAATGCCGCGTCGGTGTTATAGGGAATGTTCAACTGGCAGAGCAAATCGGCAAATCCCATGATACCAAGGCCGATTTTACGATTGCCCTGTACCATTTTTCTGATTTCAGGCAGCGGATACAGAGACATATCAATGGTGTCATCCAGAAAACGTACCGCCAGATGAACAGTTTGTTTTAACTGTTCAAAATCGACTGCCGGGCCTGTTGTTTTTTGAACGACAAATTTGGCCAGGTTGACAGAGCCCAGATTACAGGCTTCCATGGGCAGCAGGGGCTGTTCGCCGCATGGATTGGTGCTTTCTATTTCACCAAGGTCCGGCGTTGGATTGTCCTGGTTGATTCTGTCAAGGAATATAATGCCCGGGTCACCATTTTGCCAGGCCTGCTGAACCAGAGCATGGTATATTTTGGAAGCATCCAGTTCTCCTGTTTTTTTATGATCACGCGGATCGATGAGATCATAAGGCTGTCTGTTTTTTACTGCGTCCATGAACGCATTGGTTACACCGACGGAAATATTAAAATTATTCAAGGCATTATCTTCTTTTTTACAGAAAATAAATTCCTCGATATCCGGGTGGTCAATCCTCAGGATTGCCATATTGGCCCCTCGGCGGGTTCCGCCCTGTTTGACCTGTTCGGTGGCGATGTTGAAAATTTTCATAAAACTGACAGGGCCGGAAGCAATGCCGCCGGTGGTGCCGACCTTGCTTTTTTTCGGCCGCAGGCGTGAAAATGAAAAGCCTGTGCCGCCGCCGGATTTATGAATCAGAGCGGCATTTTTCAATGAGGAGAAGATGCCTTCCATGCTGTCTTCAACAGGGAGGACAAAACATGCAGCCAGTTGTCCCAGTTGTCGTCCGGCATTCATGAGGGTCGGTGAATTGGGCAGGAACTTGAGAGCAGCCATAATGTTATAAAACGAATCCTCCATCCGTCCGACATGGGCTATGTCTCCATATTTTTTTTCAGCCCTGGCCACGTGGCGGGCTACTCTTCGAAACAATTCTTCCGGGGTTTCAGTCACATTGCCGTCTCTGTCCTTTTTCAGGTAGCGCCGCTCCAGAACTCGGCGGGCGTTGTCCGATAACTGGATTTCAGGTTGGATAAAAATAGATTCATTCAGGCGGATCGGGGCGGCATCGGTCACTCCAAATTTTTTAAGCCTGGACTCGATGAATTTTTCGAATGCCGGTATGGTGAACGTCTTCTGTTTCATTTCGGCAATCTGTTTTCGTATGGATTGTGTGATGGTCAGGGCCTGATCCGGCGCAACCGCGTTATTGCTGATTAGAAAATCCGTTAGCCGGCGGTCATTCCACATGGGATTGGACAGGTCAAGGAGACCTGTGTTCTGTATTGAAAGTTTGTTTTTTTGCCCCATGGGATATCTCCGAAAAACTGGCTTTAATTTTTTATCTGAATGGAAGTAGCAAAGCTATAAAAAAAGTTTTCCATACAATATGTTGTATACTTTAGAGTTTAAATTTGCTGGTAAATCAAATCCTTTATGAATTTGTTTATTTTGTTGTCGTTCAGCTTGAAATCTTCCTATATGAAAATAACCATTTATTTCTTTTAAAGGATTGATATAGCTGATCCTGACCAGGATGTCACTGAGTTGATCATACATACCTTCAAGTTCGTGCCGGTTTGCCAGGCGGGGTTTGAAACACCCCTTTGCCGGATGTCTGACCGAGAACAGTTCATAACATATAACCATGACTGCCTGGGCCAGGTTGAGGGAGGAAAATTCAGCAGTTGGTATTGTCACAAGGGCGTGGCACAGTCGGATGTCGGCATTGGAAAGGCCCCTGTCTTCGGGCCCGAAAACAATTGCGACCTGGTTTTCGCATGTGATCGATACCAGTTCGTCGGCCAGTTTTGACGGCTGATCAATTGTACGGCGCTGGCCTCCTAAACGGGCTGTTGTTCCGACAATGTAGTGAAAATCAGCCAGGGCCCGGGGCAGGTTGTCGTGGATGACGATATTTTCAACGATATCCGCTGCGGCATGAGTGGCCATTTTCCGCACCCGGGAAATATCAAAATTTTCCGGTTCCACAACTACCAGTTTTTTGATTCCCATATTGCGGACAGCCCGGGCCGCAGCCCCGATATTTTCAGGATACCGGGGCCGCTGCAGCACGATGGTGATATGATCTAAATTGATTTTATCAGACATCAGCCAACGATTTCAAAATTATTGAAAAAATAACCGATTTCAAAGGCAGCCGTTTCCGGAGCATCGGATCCGTGGACCACATTTTTTTCAATATCAGTGGCAAAGTCCGCCCGGATAGTTCCCGGAGCAGCCTCTTTATAATTGGTGGCCCCCATCAGTTCGCGGTACCGGGCAATTACGTTTTCACCCTCCAGCACCATGACCACGGCAGGGCCTGAACTCATAAAATCCGTCAGGCTGTCAAAAAAAGGGCGTTCTTTGTGTACCGCATAAAACCCCTGGGCCTGAGTTCTGGTCATATGGATCATTTTCATGGCGACTATTTTGATATCATTGCTGTCAAATCGTTTAATCACTTCTCCGATAAGTGCTCGTTTCACACCGTCGGGTTTGATGATTGATAATGTTCTTTCCATTTTTTATCCTTTCTTACGATATTTTATTGGGGTGATAGCTGATTTCTCTGGTGCCATACCAGAAGCAAGGGGGCAAGTCAACTATCGATAAACTTACACGCAGGGCGAATGCACTACTCGGCTGTGACCAGTTCACCCGTAAAATTGCCGACGATAACTTTACTTTTGATTTTTACCGGTATTCTACGTCTGTCCGCGGTAATCCACAGTTGAATTTTGGCATTTTTGCTTTTTTTGAATACACCACCGACATCCTTTAGTTCAGGTTCGATCAGGTACGTATCAAATGTACCCGCGGGAACGGTAATACGTTCTTTTTTGAAATTTGAATATTGAGCCGTAAGCTGGTTCCAGTCAAAGGAGACGATGAGATCTTTTTTTGTGTTACCTGCGATATGTCGTTCAGTATACAAAACAGAGTGATGTAAATTTTTCTCCGATATGAAAGGGGATTTCAGTGTGGTCTGCCACGCCGGTCTGGGCAAACAACAGTGTGATTAATAAAAGAACCGCATTTGTTTTACAGATCAGATACGGCAAAATGGTACGCGTGAATTTTAAGATTACTAAAAAATGGATTTTATACATACTTGTATCTTTACAGCAGACACAAATGCGTTGACAATACCTTGATCCCATTTTATGGTTTTTTTTAATGTCCGATATGGCCTTGTTAATAGATTTTGGTATTGACAGCACTATTAAAAGGAGCAGATATGCCCATATATGAATTTTTTTGCGAAGACTGTAATACATTGTTTAATTTTTTTTCAAAATCGGTCAATACAACCAGGATACCTCTGTGTCCGAAATGTAAAAAAGCTTTAAGCCGTCAGATGTCGGCCTTTGCATTTACCGGCAAGGCGGATGAAAAAGGAGACATGGGCGATTTGCCTCTGGATGAATCGAAAATGCAGCAGGCCATGCAGATGCTGGCCGGGGAGACCGATAAAATCAAGGATGATGATCCGCGGCAGGCCGCGGATCTCCTGCGCAAGCTTTCCGATGCGACCGGTCTTGAACTGGGCGTTGGGATGCAGGAGGCGCTGCACCGGATGGAAAATGGTGAAGACCCTGAGCAGATAGAGTCTGAAATGGGCGATCTGCTGGAAGCCGAGGATCCTTTTTTAATGCCCGGCAAAAAGGGAGGGAGGAAACAAACAGACTATCTGCCCCCGATTCAGGATGAGACTTTGTATGATCTGTGATGATAAGCAATCAGGAAAAGACGGGATGCATATGAAACAGGAAATTTTCAGCAGGATAGAGGCGATTCAGGGGGATATTACCCGCATGGAGGTGGATGCCATTGTCAATGCAGCCAACACTTCTCTGCTGGGCGGCGGCGGTGTTGACGGCGCGATTCACCGGGCAGCCGGGCCCGAGTTGCTGGCTGAATGCCGTACTATAGGGGGCTGCCCCACCGGTGAAGCTCGGATTACAAAAGGATACAAGTTACCTGCGCGGTTTGTGATTCATACCGTAGGGCCGGTATACGGCGGCAGGCCCGGAGACGCGGAGCTGCTGGCCGGCTGCTATTCAAACAGCCTGCAACTGGCGGCGGACAACTATGTCAAAACCATCGCCTTCCCGGCTGTAAGTTGCGGCGTTTACGGCTACCCGGTGAAAGCGGCCTGCCGGATTGCAGTGGATACAACTATCGAGTTTCTTGCAGCACATAATTTTCCCGTCAAAGTTAGTTTTATTCAGTTTTCCATGAAAAACTTGAAAATTTACCAGGATTATCTTACCGCCATATCAAGGATTAAATAAGGGAAAGGGATGCAGCGGATTAAATTACCACAAATGAACTGCATAACGGTGGGCCGGGAAATCGGAAATTTTGTCATTGAATCCGTCCTGGAAAATAATGCTACCGGATGTGTTATCGGTCTTTCCGGCGGAGTTGATTCCAGTACAAGCGCGGCACTGATAAAGACGGCTTTTAACAGATACGGCAAAACGCATAAGGCACATCTGAGTTTGGTGGGATATATACTTCCGTCAAATATGAATAACGAAAAGGATATCGTCGATGCGCAATTTGTTGCAGACTATCTGGATATCCCATATGAGGTATTGAATATTGAAAAACTTGTCCGGGCCTTTAAATTGACAAACCCGGAAGCATTCGAGAACAGCTACGACCAGGGCAATCTTACATCCAGAATCCGAGCCAATGTTTTATCGACAAAAGCTGCAACCGAAAAAAAGATTCTCGCCGGCACCGGTAATAAAGATGAGGATTTCGGCATCGGCTATTATACCCTGTTTGGTGACGGCGCGGTTCATATCAGTCCGATTGCAGGGTTGTCAAAACGGCTGGTGCGGGAAATGGCCCTGTTTTCAGGCCTGCCGGGCCATATTGCCCGCCGGACACCCACCGCCGGGCTGGAACCCGGTCAGAGTGATTATAAGGATCTGGGGTATGAGTATGATATAGTTGAATTGATCACCGAAGGTTTGAAACAGGGATTGACGGCAGACCAGCTTGCGGTGCATGATCAAGTGGTTGAGCCGGTAAAGCGGCAGATAGCCGAATATCAGGAAAGTTTCGGGGTTAAAAAGTTTGAGACGGTAACGGAGGTTGTTGAGGATATCCTGCACCGGCATATGACGGCCGGATCAAAAATGAAAATTATTCATCCTCCGGCACCAGTTATTACACTTTTCTATGATTAAAACGCTGAAAATGATCAGGCGGGCAGGCCACGCTATGCCTATCTATTACCAATCAAATACCTTCACTGTCCTGGAGACGGGGTTCTTTGCTTGACATAACAGGCAAAGTGACCTAAAAAACCATATCTTTTACATGCAATACATGGATTAATGGCAGGCAAAAAATGATTTGCAACCTTCAATGATGGAAGATCATGTTGGATTGCATTTTTTATTTATGCTCAGGATGTTTGTAATACAATGAAAAAAAATACAATCAGCAGTATCAGGAATATTGGCATAATTGCCCATATCGATGCCGGTAAAACGACGGTGACCGAGAGAATCCTTTATTATACCGGTCGTTCCCATAAAATCGGTGAAGTGCATGACGGTGAGGCCGTGATGGACTGGATGGCCGATGAGCAGGAGCGGGGAATCACGATTACATCGGCGGTTACCACCTGCCAGTGGAGGTCGAATAAAATTCAGATTATTGATACTCCCGGACATGTGGATTTTACCATCGAGGTGGAGCGCTCCCTCAGGGTTCTCGACGGTGCCGTGGGGGTGTTTTGTGCAGTAGGGGGAGTTGAGCCGCAGTCGGAAACGGTCTGGCATCAGGCCGATAAATACAATGTTCCCAAGATTGCATTTATCAATAAAATGGATAGAATTGGTGCCGATTTTTTCAGAACGCTCGAAATGATGCGTGACAGACTCGATGCCAGTCCTCTAATAATGCAACTTCCGGTAGGGGCCGAGGATAATTTTGCCGGTGTGATTGATCTGATCGATATGCAGCAGATTGTCTGGGACCCGGACAGCCTGGGCGAGAATTATCAGACAGCGGATATTCCCCGGGATTATCAGGAAAAGGCCGTTGCATATCGGGAGAAACTGATTGAAAAACTGGCCGAGATTGATGATGACTTAATGGAAGTATATCTGGCCGAGGAACCAATTGACAGGCAGATGCTGATGAATGCCGTGCGCAAGGCAACCATAGCGCTTGAACTGGTCCCTGTTTTTTGCGGCAGCGCCCTTAAAAATAAGGGTATTCAACCTCTGATCGATGCGATTGTCGATTTTTTGCCCGCGCCGACGGATATCCCGTCCATGGAAGGGCTTCATCCCGAAACCGGTTCTGTAATTGAATGTCCGGTTCGGGACAATGCCCCACTGGCGGCGCTTATTTTCAAGGTATCCATGATGGAAGGCCGGAAGCTGAGTTTTGTTCGGATCTACAGCGGAACCATGAAAGCGGGCAGTGAGATATTCAACCCTGCACGCAACAAAAAAGAGAAACTTTCGCGTATCCTGCTGATGCATGCCGACAAACGGGAACGCGTCAGTACGGCCGGTGCAGGCAGCATTGTGGGGATCGTAGGGCTTAAGGAATCCTCCACCGGAGAAACACTTTGTGATGAAAAACATCCTCTCTTGCTCGAAACAATGGAATTTTACGAACCGGTTATTTCCATGGCGGTGGAACCAAAAACTCATGCGGACCAGGAAAAGCTGGATCAGGTACTTGCAAAATTCATTGCTGAAGATCCCACCTTGAAAGTACACCTGGATGAGGATACCGGCCAGACGATTTTGTCCGGCATGGGGGAACTTCATCTTGAAATCATTATCAGCCGTATGCTGCGTGAATTCAAAACCAGTGTCAATGTGGGGAAACCTCAAGTGGTGTACCGGGAAACCATTGCCAAAAAAATCGAGGTGTCTTCCGTATTTGACAGAGAGGTGGCCGGCAAGCATCATTTTGGCGAAGTGAAGCTGCGGCTCGCACCAAAACCGAGAGGGACGGGCAATACATTTACATCTCGGATTACGGAAGAGATTATTCCTGAGCAGTTTATTCCGGCAATAAAAAAAGGCGTTTTCGAGTCACTGGCAAGTGGTGCCCTGATGGGGTATCCCGTGGTCGATGTCGATGCTGTGCTTATTGGCGGATCGTACAAGGATTCCCTGGGAACGGAACTGGCCTACACTGTCAGCGCTTCCATGGCCTGTAAGGAAGCGCTTGCCGCCGGAGAGCCGTTTCTGCTGGATCCGATCATGGCGGTGGAAATTCTGGTGCCCGAATCTTTCATGGGAGAGGTGATCGGTGACTTAAATTCCCGCAACGGGAAAATTGAGTCCATCAACCCTCAGCGCGGAATACAGTCCATCAAGGCTGTCGTACCGCTGGCAAGGATGTTCGGGTACTCGACATCCTTACGCTCGGCGACCCAGGGACGGGGAACCTTTACAATGCAGTTTTCTCATTTTGACAGTATTTAACCTTAAATTTTCACTGTTTTTTACGTTCTTCCCTCTTTGCGTGAGCCTGAGCGCGCCGGACTTTTTTCAGCCGATCCTTAATTTCCTCTTTTTTTGATGGGATAACAATCAATTGCAATGCTTTTTTCAGATGGAATACGGCATTTTTGAATTGGGCTGTTTTTTGATAAAATATACCCAGATTATAGTGGGCTGCGCCGGGCTTGCCCTGTTTGCTGAATGCCTTGCCCGCAAAATAATAGGCATCCGCATAATCAGGATCGAGCTTGAGAGCTGATTCAAAAGCTGTTTGCGCCTCGGTTAACTCCCCCAGTTCGGTATTTACACGTCCCAGATAGAAAAACGTCCGGGGGTTGTCGGATGCTATGGCGGCTGCGCCTTTCAGGGCATTTTTTGCATTTTCATTTTGGCCGTCCATAAAATATACTCTGCCAAGGTCAGTTAAAATATATGGATCAAAAGTGTACTTTGCCAGGGCTTTTTTCAGCTGGGAGACAGCCTCTTTACGGTTTCCTGTGCGGTCCAGAATAAGGCCGTACCCATAACAGGCCATGGGATCGTCTGGTTGTTTATTGATCGCCGCCTTGAAATTGATCAACGCTATATCCATGTCGCCGTACATGGCTGTTAACCGTGTACGTGCCCTTGAAAAATTATAATTATCCTTTTTGGTCTTTCCGGATTGCTGCTTTTGGTTTTGCCGGTGGGTTTGAATCCAGGTGTCGATATAGGCAATCCTGGCCTCGGAGGCAGGGTGGGTCATGAGATATGTCGGGATCTGCTCGGAGCCGAACCACTGCTTGCCGCGAATTTTTTTAAGGGCCGTCAACAGGCCCTCTCCCCCGTATCCCGCGGCGGTTAAATAACTTAACCCTATCTGGTCGGCCTGCATTTCATCTTCCCGGCTATAGGCCAGGGCAATGGATTGATTGGCCGCCATGGAACCAACGGTTACCGCACTGGCCGCGGTAGCCGCCCCTCCCATGCCGAGAAATACGCCGGCAGCTATTCCCGCCAGCGTTAACAGGTTCATTTTCGGCGATCTTTCAATTCGTTGAGAGATATGCCTGCACCGGGCATGGGCAATTTCATGAGCCAGGATTCCGGCAAGTTCTTCTTCATTGTCTAAAGCTTCAAACAGGCCGCTGTTCAAAAAGATATTTCCGGCCGGGCTGGCAAAGGCGTTATAGGTGTTTTGTTTGATGAGATGAAATTTATATTTAAAAGAATCGGGCGGCGCTGCTGCTACTATTTTCTGTCCCACCTGATTCAGATAGGTAACCAGCATCGGATCATTAATGAGTTCATAATGTTTTAAAACCACGCGCATGAATTCACGGGCCATATCCTCTTCCTGCTTGATGGTAATGGCCAAAGCGGTTTTTGGGAAAAGGCAGTTTATGAAAAAAAATACAATCAGTACAAATGTTATGATTTTTTTCATCTTTTTCATTCAGACCTCTATAAAATATTGGCAGTTTTTTGGCGATCCTGCATTAAAACCTTATTATATCCAAGGGTACACCTCTATTAGTGACATATTCTAATCTACTTTTCAAATACCAAGTTTTATGATAGCATATTTAAATTATGGCAAACATTATTTGTATAGCGAACCAAAAGGGCGGTGTAGGTAAAACGACAACGGCAATTAACCTGGCGGCGGCACTGGCTGTTTCCGAGAAAAAGACGCTGCTTGTGGATTGCGACCCGCAGGGTAATGCGACCACCGGGCTTGGCATCGACAAAAATGCTATCGATGTAACATTATATCACGGGATGATTGGGAAAAGTGAGGTCGAAGATCTTATTTTTGACAGCGAACTCGATCCACTCAAGATAATCCCCGCGAGGGTGGAGTTGATTGGTGTTGAGGTTGAAATGATAAATGAACCCAATCGGGAAATAGTATTAAAAAGACTTTTATCCAGGGTTGAGGATTTGTTTGATTATATCATTTTAGACTGTCCGCCTTCTTTAAGCCTCTTGACTGTCAATGCCGTGACAGCCGCAAATTATATACTGATTCCGCTCCAGTGCGAATTTTATGCATTAGAAGGGCTTAGCCAGCTTTTGCAGACAATCAAACGGATCAAGGCAAGCTTTAATTCCGAATTGAAGATTGCCGGCATTCTTTTAACTATGTACGACACCCGGACAAACCTTTCCCACCAGGTGGCCGAGGATGCAGGAAAATATTTCAAGAATCTTGTGTTTAAAACCAGGGTTCCCCGTAATGTAAGGCTGGGCGAAGCACCGAGTTTCGGGAAGCCGATTTTACTTTACGATGCCGCTTCAGCCGGGGCCAAAAGTTATTTTGCCCTGGCGGAGGAGATTATCAATATCTGAGAATGGATAAATGCAGGAATTGTAATGGCAAAGGCTAAAAAAATGAATGCTTTAAAAACGGAAGTCAAAAAGCGGAAAAAATTAGCTTTGGGACGCGGCCTCGATTCATTGATTCCGAGTATTGCCCCAAGGGAAAATAAACCTAAAAAGTATATGCTGTGTGATATCGGACTGATTCGCCCCAACCGGTACCAGCCCCGCAGGCATTTTGCCGAAGAGAATCTGGCGGATCTTTCCCGTTCCATACGAGAACAGGGCATTATTCAGCCGCTGCTTGTAAGGCCTGTGGATACGGGCTATGAACTTGTGGCCGGTGAAAGACGGTTGCGAGCGGCGGGAATGGCCGGTCTTGAGCAGGTACCGGTCGTCATAAAGGAATTGACTGATGACAGAATGCTGGAGATGTCCATCGTTGAAAATATTCAGCGAGAGGATTTAAACCCCATGGAGGAGGCGGAAGCTTACCAGCGTCTGATGACCGAGTTCAGCCTGACCCAGGCAAAGGTTGCCGAACGGGTCGGTAAAAGCAGACCCGCGGTTGCTAATTTTCTACGACTTCTGCAGTTACCGCAATCCATCAGGGCCAGTATCATGGACAACACTTTGAGCATGGGGCACGCCAGGGCTCTGCTTGGCGCCGATACCCCCGTGCAGCAGCGGACCGCGTGGCGGACTGTTATTTCCAGAGGGCTGTCGGTCAGGGAAACCGAGGATCTGATCAAGCGGCTGAAAACTGAAAAAAAGAAAACAATCTCCTCCGATCCAAGTTCCGAGGATATATATTTTACAGACCTTGCCGACAAGCTTTCAGTGCGGTTCGGTACAAAAGTACGGATAAAAAGAAATGGTCAAAAAGGCAGAATGGAGATACAATTTTTCAGCAATGAGGATCTGGATCGTTTACTTGGCCTCCTTAAGTTTCAATAGTAATATTTTGAAAAGCCATAAGAACCCAAACCCGTTATCCTGATCATTATTCCTGCATTTTTTTTGGCAGGAATAATGGTGCGCCTTGATTCCCATGTCGATTCATATTTTAATTGATGGATACAATCTGATACGTCAGTCCCCTGAACTTTCCCAACTGGATCGGCAGGATATCCAGTTGGGACGGGAAGCCCTGATCGATATGCTGGTGGAATACAAAAAGCTGAAACATCACAAGGTTACCATTGTTTTTGATGGTATTAATGCACCTTTGTTTTCAAACAACCGGGATCAGGTCAAAGGGATAAAAATTATTTTTTCACGACAGGGGGAGTCGGCGGATGCAGTGATAAAACGGATGGCTGCCAGGGAGCGGGAAAAAGCCCTTGTCGTAAGCTCCGACCGTGATATTGTAAATTTTGCCGCATCCCGGGGAGCTGCCACGATAAGCTCTCCTGAATTCGAAAAAAAAGCCGCCATGGCCGTATTTATGCACAATGGTTGTTTTGATTGCGCGGATGATGAAAACAGTGGCTGGATACCGACCACGAAAAAAAAGGGGCCGAGCAGGCGGCTGGGCAAGAAAGCCCGGCGCAGTCGAAAAAAAATCAAGAAGATTTGATTAGATTCAGTTAACTCCGCTTGAAAGTCTGATGTCAAAATATGGGAAATGACAGCATGGATGACAAACCGGGCAAAAAAAAATCGTTTAAACACCTGAATCATTGGATGGTTATAACTATAGGAATATTATGAAAAAAATAGGTGTAATTGATGGGCAGGGCGGAGGCATAGGCAGCATAATTATCAAAAAGGTTAAAGATGTTTTTGAAGAAAACGTGGAAATTTATGCACTGGGAACCAACGCCATTGCCACCGCCCAGATGCTCAGGGCCCATGCCAACCGTGGGGCTTCCGGTGAAAATGCGATTGTGCAGACCGTGAAAAAACTGGATATTATTCTTGGGCCGATTGGAATTATTATCGCCAATGCCATGATGGGTGAGGTTACGCCGAAAATTGCCGAAGCTGTTTCAGGAAGCCCGGCCCAAAAATTTCTGTTGCCGCTGACCCGGGAAAACATAACCGTCGTGGGAGCCTGCTCAATCCCGTTGCCGCAAATGGTTGACAGCCTGATTGAAGATCATCTATTACCAGTGCAGCAGTAAGATTTTTTCAGATTCAGATATTTTGGATGAAAACCGTGTAACATTAACTATAACTCGTAAAAAGGAAAATTATCATGTGTGAAGCAAATGCCTATCTGATCGAAGGAGATGAAAACAAGCTGATCATGGAGGCTGTGGATACGGTAGAACCGGAGGGCGAGGGAATTAAACTGATCAATATTTTTGGTGAACAAAAATTTTTAAAGGCTCGTATCTATTCCCTGTCCCTGGTTGAGCACAAGGTGTATCTGAAAGAATGAACATAATTGTCGCAAAAAAAGCAGGTTTCTGCATGGGCGTCCGCAGGGCCGTTGAAATGGCCCTTGACTCTCCTGCTAAATATAAAGACCCCCTCAGCACATACGGCCCTCTGATACATAACCCCCATGTTTTGAATATCCTTGAGGAAAAAGGGATATCGGTTTTAGATCAAATCCCCGCCAAAGGGTCTGGAACAGTTATCATCCGGGCTCACGGCGTACCGCCCAATGCCAAGAAAAGACTCAAGAATGCCGGCCTCAGAGTCATAGATGCGACATGTCCCCGGGTGATTAAGGTCCAAACGATTATCCAAAAGCATGCTGCCAAAGGTTGGGCCTCGATCATTATCGGCGACAGAGACCACCCTGAAGTCATCGGGTTGATAGGGTATGCCGGTGAAAAGGGTTATACCGCCAGCAGCCTGGAAGAGTTGAAGGCTCTGCCTGATTTTGACAAGGCGATTATTGTGGCCCAGACCACTCAAAACACTCTGTTTTTTGACAGGGTCAAGAAATGGACCGCCCGGGAGCATCCCGGCTATAAAATTTTTAATACAATCTGCGATTCCACTGAAAAACGTCAGGAAGAAGTAAAAAAACTGGCAGATGCGGTGGATGTGGTCATCGTGGTTGGCGGCTATGCCAGCGGAAATACCCGGAGGCTGGCTGAGATTGCCCGGCAGAGTGGGAAAACGGTTTATCATGTGGAATCGGAGGTAGAGCTCGAAGACAAGGCAATTGAAGCGGTTCAGTCCATCGGGATTACCGCGGGCGCTTCGACACCCAACTGGATCATAAAGCGGGTATACAGGGCCGTCGAAGCCATGCCGTACAAGAAGGGCCGTGGCCGGGGCCGGTTTTTTTTTGCTATTCAGCGTGCCCTTCTGCTTACGAATATTTACGTGGCTTTTGGTGCAGGTTGTCTTTGTTATGCATGTACAAGGCTTCTGGAAATTAATAATTACCTGCCCTATGTACTCATATCCATTCTATATGTCCAATCCATGCATATCCTGAACAATCTGATCGGCAGGAAGGCTGATCGCTACAATGACCCTGACCGCGGGGAATTCTATGAGAATCACAGAATCTTTTTATCGGTGCTGGCCATATCATCCGGCGCGGCGGGCCTGATAACGGCTTTTATCATGGGGAGGATCTCTTTTCTGATTATTTTGGCCATGAGCCTGATGGGGCTTTCATACAACCTCAAACTGGTTCCCGTGTGTTTTTCAATATTGAAATATCGAAAAATCAGAGATATTCCCGGTTCCAAAACCATTCTCATCGCGGCCGCATGGGGAGTCGTTACAGCGCTTTTTCCCTCCTTGTCCTTTTCAGGAAGCTGTGGTCTTGATTCTGTTATTGTATTTTTGTGGTCTGCCGGAATGGTGCTTGCAAGAACGGCTTTTTTCGAAATTCTTGATATGCAGGGTGATCGGATTGTCGGCAGAGAAACAATTCCGATCATTTTAGGAGAAAAGACGGCCCTGCGTTTTTTAAAGTTTGTACTTGCCGGTATTTTTTTACTTCTCCTGCTGCCGAGTACGTTCGGCATTGTTTCAGGCATCGGACTGGTCCTTTGTTTATGCCCGGTCTTTCTTTTTCTGATTCTTATCGCTCACGAACGGGGGTATATGCTGCCTGGAATCAGACTTGAATTTCTGGTGGAGTCTCTTTTTGTGTTAACGGGTCTTATTGCATTGGCATGGGCGAATTTTGTTCGATAGGGCCATTATGGAAATATCCGGCAAGAAACAAAAAACAGTTTTTAAATAAGCGGAGAGCGCATGCAATATCGATTAATATCGTTTTTTTTACTGGCAGCCTGGCTGCTGTTTCCCGCCTTGATGTTTGGCAATAAGCCTTTGGAAATTGTCGAGCAACAGGAGAAAGGGGTTATTAACTGGACCCTGGGGATCATGCAGGTGACAGGGATCGGTAATCCTCCTGAAAAGTATTACGATAAACCCCATGTCAGCCCCATTGCCCTGCGTGCGGCCCAGGTCGATGCTGTGCGCAATCTTTTTAAGGTAGTTCAGACGGTGAGAATCGATTCTTCCACAACCGTGGGCAATTTTATCATTGCCAGTGATGTGATAATGTCCAGGGTTGAAGGCATGGTTGACAATGCCCGGATTGTAAAAAGGGAGTATCTGTCGGATGGCACGGTGAAGGTTGTCATGGAGATGAGTCTTTACGGTGGTTTTGCTCAGCTCGTTCTCCCTTCTGAAATCAAGCATGTGGAATCTATTAAACCGCTGGCGCCGGCCAGCCCGGCGACTTCACCTGCTTCATCCGATTCATTGGAAACCGATTCACTGCCGTCCGCTGAAATTTTTTCCGGTTTGATTGTTGACGCACGCGGATTGTCGGTAAAGCCTGCCATGGTTCCGAAAATTCTGGATGAAAACCATCAGGAAGTATATGGCCCGGCCTTTGTAAGCCGTGAATTCGTTGTGCAGCATGGCATGGCTGAATATAAAAAAGATCTTCCCGCGGCACTGGTAAGCCCGCGGGCTGCCGGTAATCCGCTGACCGTCAAGGGGCTCAGAGCCCAGGGTGCGGTAAAAACCGATATTGTGATCAGCAACTCGGATGCCGCCAAAGTGCGCGGTGCCTCCGAGCATCTCGGTTTTTTAAAAAGATGCCGGGTTATCATTGTGGTGGATGAGAAAGTAATACTCTAATACCTGTAATAATCCGGTTTGAACGGGCCGTCGACCGGGACTCCGAGATAGTCCGCCTGAAATTGATTGAGTTTTGTCAGCTTAACACTCAGCCGTTGCAGGTGAAGCCTTGCCACCTCTTCATCCAGTGTTTTTGGCAGAGTATATACCTGGTGTTTGTGATCCTTTGACGCCAATTCGATCTGGGCCAGACACTGGTTTGTAAAACTGGTGCTCATGACAAAACTGGGATGACCGGTGGCGCAGCCCAGATTGACCAGACGCCCTTCGGCCAGCATGATAATTGTACGCCCGGATTTTAAGGTCCACCTGTCCACCTGGGGTTTTATTCGTTCCCGGCGGCATTCTTTGGTGTTTTCCAGATGGGTCATCTGGATTTCATTATCAAAATGACCGATATTACAGATAATGGCCTCATCTTTCATCATCTCCATATGGTCGCCGGTGATTACATGGTAGCAGCCTGTGGCCGTGACGAAAACATCACCCATGGGGGCTGCATCTTCCATGGTAACCACTTCATAGCCCTCCATGGCCGCCTGGAGAGCACAGATCGGGTCGATTTCCGTTACCAGAACCCGTGCTCCGTAACCGCGCATGGACTGAGCGCACCCCTTGCCCACATCGCCGTATCCACAGACAACTACAACCTTACCGGCAATCATGATATCGGTGGCCCGCTTGATACCGTCCGCCAGGGATTCACGGCAGCCGTAAAGATTATCGAATTTTGATTTGGTTACCGAGTCATTAACGTTAAATGCAGGGAAGAGCAGTTCACCATTTCGGGCCAGGTGATACAGGCGGTGGACTCCGGTGGTTGTCTCTTCGGAGACACCGCGAATTTGGTTTGCCACCTTTGTCCAGTGGCCTGGCTTTAGCATATGGCTGATCCGAAGGCGTTTTATCAGGCATTGCATGTCCTTACTGTCATAGGACTTGTCCAGCAACGTGGGATCTTTTTCCACGGCAACACCCTGGTGGACATAAAGGGTGGCGTCGCCGCCGTCGTCAACGATGAGGTCCGGCCCGCTGCCGTCCGGCCAGGTCAGGGCCTGTTCAGTGCACCACCAGAAATCTTCCAGAGTCTCGCCCTTCCAGGCAAACACGGCGGCCGACCCGTTTTTTGCAATGGCCGCGGCGGCATGATCCTGGGTGGAAAAAATATTGCATGTCGCCCAGCGGATATCCGCGCCAAGCACTTTTAAAGTTTCAATAAGCATCGCGGTCTGGATGGTCATGTGCAGACTACCCATGACCTTGAGGCCCTGCAGCGGCTTTTCAGTGCCGTATTTTTCACGGACCGCCATTAGACCGGGCATCTCTTTTTCCGAGAGCTTCATCTCCGCGAGGCCCAGTTGGGCCAGCGAAATATCCGCCACTTTATAGGGCAGGGAGAGATCAAGCTCCGAAAAACGGACAGTTTCTTCTTTTAGTTCGGTTAAAGCCATCTGATTACTCCTTATCGGTTCACGCAAAATGTCAGATAAAGGCGATTAAATGCCGGCCTTTTTCCTGATTTCATCGACCTTGTTTGTTTTTTCCCATGTAAATCCGGGTTCGTTGCGCCCGAAATGACCATAGGATGATGTCTGGCGGTAGATCGGCTGTAAAAGGTCCAGATATTCGATAATCGCCGCGGGCCGCAGGTCAAACACCTCCATGATGATTTCTTTCACCCTTGATTTGGGAATTACTCCGGTTCCCTTCAGATTGACCATGAGCGAGACCGGTTCAGCGACACCGATAGCATAGGCCACCTGAATTTCGCATTTTTTTGCCAGTCCGGCGGCAACTATATTTTTGGCGATGTGGCGCCCCATGTATGAGGCGCTGCGATCCACCTTGGACGGGTCCTTGCCGGAAAAACAACCGCCTCCATGGCTTCCCTGGCCCCCGTAGGTATCGACTATAATTTTTCGGCCGGTAAGCCCGCAGTCACCCATGGGACCGCCCACCACAAATTTGCCCGTGGGATTGATAAAATAACGGGTATCCCCGTCGGTCATCTCCTGGGGAATCACTTTTTTGATAACCTCTTCAATGACCGCTTCCCTGAGTTTTTCATAGGTGATATCGGGTTTGTGCTGAGTTGAAACAACTACGGTATCCACCCGTTTGGGGCAGCCGTTTTCATACTCTATTGTTACCTGGGATTTTCCGTCTGGTCTTAAAAAGTCAAGTGACCCGTTTTTGCGTACGGTGGCAAGCCGCCGTGTCAGTTTATGAGCATCCATGATGGGCATGGGCATCAGTTCAGGTGTTTCATCGGTGGCAAAACCAAACATGAGCCCCTGATCTCCGGCCCCCTGTTCCTTGAAAAGCCCTTCGCCGGTATTCACACCCTGGGCAATATCCTGGGATTGATGATCAATACTGGTAATTACCGAGCAGGTGCGCCAGTCAAATCCCATCTGGGATGAATGATAACCTATATCACGGATTGTTTCCCTTACTATTTGCGGCATATCCACATAGCAGTCGGTTGTTATTTCTCCGGCGATAAAGGCAAGACCCGTGGTTACCAGGGTTTCGCAGGCCACCCGGCATTTTTTATCCCGGGCCATGATTGCATCAAGTATGGAATCGGATATGGCGTCGGCAACCTTGTCGGGATGCCCTTCCGTAACGGATTCGGATGTGAAAAAGAATTGTTCTTTGCTCATTTTTTCTCCTTTTAACTGCTGTTGATTATGGGACCAGCAGCACGTTGTCTATCAAGCGCGTTTTCCCTACTCTGACAGCCAGGGCCATGAGTGCCGGCCGGTCAATGATCGGCATGTCGTCAAGTGTCCGTGGGTCGCACACATTGATATAATCAATATCTGTTTCCGCATGTGCGGTTATGATTATTTTTGCTTCATCTATTACTCGGGCGGCCTTGATGATTCTGCTTTGGACAATCGTCTTTGCCTTGAGCAACGATTTGTAAAGCGAAAGGGCCGCGGGACGTTGTGCCTTTGTCAGGTAAGCGTTTCGTGAACTCATGGCCAGTCCGTCGGGTTCCCTTATGGTTGGAGCACCTACGATGCCGATATCAAAATTCATGTCGCGCACCATCCGGCGGATAATGATCAACTGTTGATAGTCTTTTTCACCGAACACGGCAATATGCGGTTTGACAATATTGAACAGCTTTGAAACCACGGTAGTAACGCCCCGAAAAAATGTCGGGCGCGATATTCCGCAAAGATGCCGGGGCAGACTCTCCAGGCTCACATAGGTTTGAAAATCCTCGGGATACAATTCGTTCTCCCGAGGAGTGAACGCTGCTCCGGCACCCTCTTTTTCCACCAACTCAAGATCTCTTTCCAGGGACCGGGGGTAGGAATCCAGATCTTCCCCTTGGGCAAACTGAGTGGGATTGACAAAAATGCTGACCACCAGATAGTCGCCATGCCGCAACCCTTCACGCATCAGCGACAGATGCCCTTCATGCAGAAAACCCATTGTCGGCACAAAAACAATTTTTTTGCCAAGACAGCGCATTTCATCGGAATGTGCCTGCATCTCTTTAGCATTTTTTATAATTTTGATAGTACGCCCCTCCTGAAAGCAACTTGTTAAATTAAAACGCGGCTTTGGAAAAGTCAAGTCCTGGGGTTACAGCGAAATGAAATTTGGCGGTGATTTTCAAAGAGCCGTGGGTTGACGCGTGAGAAACGGATAAAAACAGGTACTTTCGACGGAAGGCAGGCAAAGTCGTGATAGATACGGTCTTGTTCAATAGCGGTTCACGGTACGTTGAAGGATTCAATTCTCAGGATTTTTTTTGTGGAGCTTTTTTTTCATCTTTTGCCCGGATTTTTTTCCCCCCGAAAATTTTGGCGCCTATGATGCTTATCTCATAAAGCAGCATCAGGGGCAGCGCCATCAGGATCTGGGTTACGACATCCGGCGGGGTTATAATGGCAGCTCCTGCAAAAAAAAGCAGCAGCGCATATTTTCGGTTCTTTTTTAAAAAATCGACGGAAACGATTCCCAGACGGGCCAGAAAAGTAAGGACCAGCGGCAGTTCAAAAACCAGCCCGAAGGCCAGCAGCAGTTTTGAAGAAAAGCCGAGGTATTCTTTCATGGAAGGCAATGGGCGGATGGTTTCCGTGGCAAAGCCCAAAAAGAATTTAAAGCCTAAAGGAAAAACCAGAAAATAACCAAACAGTGATCCGCCGACAAAGAATATGGTGGACAGAATGACAATGGGAATCATCAGCCGGCGTTCGTTTTTATATAACCCGGGCGCAATAAACATCCAGAATTGATATATAATAACAGGTGCAGCCAGCATTAAGCCGGTTAAAAAGGAGACTTTCAGATAGGTAAAAAAGGCCTCGGGCAATCCGGTAAAAACAAGGGTATCGCCCTCTTCCATGACACTGACCAGCGGGTTTACAAGAATATGGAACAGTTTCTCCTTGAACCCGTATGCCAGCACAAAACCGGTACATACCGCGATAAAGCAGGTAATCAGGCGTTTGCGGAGTTCTTCCAGGTGGACGGTAAAAGGGGCCTTGACATCATCATGCATCGGGTTTGGATCCTTCCGAGTTTTCTTCATCGGTTTTCGGTGCGGAGATGTCACTGTCCGGCGTGGGAGCATCGCTATCCGGTGCGGGGGTGTCACTGTCCGACGTGGGGGCATCATTGCCCGATGATGCGGATTGCAAATCCATTTCCGCTTCGACGGATGTTTCATTGTCGAAATTCATTGATTCCTTGAGATCGTCTCCGATATCATCAATGGTTTCCTTAACGTCTCTTATCTCACTGTTAACGGCCATGGTCTCCTTGAAGTCGGAGGTGGCTCTTTTGAATTCGCCCATGGCCCGGCCCAGCGATTTGGCCAGATCCGGAAGTTTTTTTGGCCCGATGACGATCAGGGCCACGGCCAGAATCAAAATCATTTCAGGCATGCCGATTCCAAACATATTATACTCCTAACCCGCGCATCCGGGGGAAAGATGTTGATTGAATCTCAGATAATCGCTAATTTTTCAAAAAAGATAAAGTGTTTTTTACCCAAGAGTGCATTTTGAAAAAATTACAAACCCTGCGGCAAAATTACAAGATTCTGTTAATACTTGTTTTCAATAAAAGAGTCAAGCCCCGCAAAAAGGATCTATGAAGATAGTTTATCCGGCTCAAGAATCAGAAAATAGAGTGATCCGGCATGTTGCATGTGGCCGGCGCCGATTTCGGCATCGGTACCGCCGCCAAAAAACAGATCGGCCCGGCCCGGTCCCCGGATAGCCCCGCCTGTATCCTGGTTAAGAACAAACCTGGAAAAATCAGACCAGTTTTTGAGCTTTCCGTTTTCATCGATCAGGGGCTTTTGAGTTTTAATAAAAGCCAGTGCGGATTTGGGAAACAGACGCTTATCGGTTGCAATTGATCGTTTAGGGGATAATTTAACATTCAAAGATCCCAGGGGGCCTTTTTTTTCATATTTAAAGAAAACATAGCTGGGATTGTAATTAAATATTTCCTGCATCTCATCGGGGTGGCTTTTAAGGTATTCACGGATTTTCTGCATGGACATCTCATCCTTCGAAATTTTGTTTTCTCTGATCAGAAGCTTGCCGATGCTGCGATAAGGATGCCCGTTGGTGGTGTGATAGTGAAGATAAAGTGCATCGCCGTTTTCCATGCAGACTTTTCCGGAACCCTGGATCTGTAGGAAAAACAGGTCGATAGGGTCTTTGATCCAGACCAGGGGTTTTGATGTTTTCAGTAAAACACCGCTGGTGGCAATGGTTTTGCGATCATGGTAGGGAACGATTGTGCGGCCGGTATAGCGCCCTATTATTTTTTTACCTTTAAACTCGGCTGAAAACTTTGAAAGATCAATGGAAACCAGATCATCGGGCCGGCCGTAGACCGGAGTTTTGTATATCGGCCCGGGTTTGTACCTGCCCTGAAGAACCGGTTCGTAATATCCTGTAAAAAGTACATGTCCGGGGCTTGGATTTCCCACCGACCCGTAAACCCTGTAATGGTCGGATAGAAATTTCCTCAGTGCCTCGGGAGAGGGTTTGTCATGAATAAAATCAAGAAAAAATTCAAGTGATTCTATCATGTGGAGTGTATTAAAGCGGTCTTTGCCAAAAGAAAATGACCGATCGGGTGGAAG
Source organism: Desulfobacteraceae bacterium 4572_123 (assembly GCA_002084545.1). Classification (GTDB taxonomy): domain Bacteria; phylum Desulfobacterota; class Desulfobacteria; order Desulfobacterales; family 4572-123; genus 4572-123. The sequence continues at coordinate 22,308 of NBLJ01000024.1, forward strand.
GCGTTTCAAATATTCGAGGCTTTGCAGGATACTATAGGCAAGTCCATTGTAATTCATGTCATCTTCAAAAAAAGGAAGTTTTTCAGGCGCAAGCCGGACAAGTGCGGTTTCAGGAGTGACAACCGGCGGTTCTGGTGGAATTGTGCATCCATTTAAAAGGATGCAGAGCAAAAAAAATAATCCGGAAACAAAAAGTTCAATTTTTAGATATCTGTATTGCATTATGATTTTTTAGCCCGTGATTTGTCACCGGTCTGGTCCAAAATTCGTACTCTGGCGGTAATTTTTATTGCATCCCGCGGTTTGTCAGGGGAAAAATCGATCTGAATATGCGTTATATTAAGGGGGTGGCACATTGGAATCAGCTCCGATGTTCTTTTGGCTCCCATGATTCCGGCAATTCGGGCCGTTTCAAGGACGTTTCCTTTTTTTACCGACTGATTCAAAATATTTTCCAGGGTTGCCGGAGTCATGGAAATAAATCCCTGGGCAACGGCAATGCGCAGTGATGGTTTTTTGTGAGTCACATCCACCATGCGAACCCGCCCCTGTTCATCAATGTGTGTAAAACCTGACATTGTAGCTCCTTTTGTCGGATATCTGTTTGCAGGCTGCCTGCTCATGGTTGCAGCAGTCGGCGATAACCAGGATTTATAATTTTCGCCGTATTTTTTGTTCAGGTCTTAATTACCAGCTAACCCGGAAATTATCAATAAATATCGGATATGTTAGTACGAGCGCATTTGGAAAACCTGTGACGGATGTTCCGAAGATGCCGAGATTTTTAATTTTTTCGGAATATGCCTATAGGTTTTTACCAGAGGGGTAGATGGTATCCGTATCTCGGAATGTAGTGACACACTTGACTGCTATAGTGCACAATGATAGATTTACTGACAAAATCCATTGACCATTACCCGGGATGCGTGCCTTATGAAAATCAGCCATAAATTAATTATTGGTTATCTGTCGATTGCACTGCTTACACGATATCAAATATAACTTCGTTCAGTTGAATGATAACTCCGTAACTGATTTCAGATCGTCCAATGAATTACTGCTGGCAATCGAAAAATGTCAGACTTCCGCACAGGATATTATTAAGAACAGATATAGAATTATTTATAAACCGCCTGAGAACAAACAAATCCCGAAGACAAATTCCGCTGTCGATGAAATGGACATCAAGACCAATTTGGTTAAGCTGGAGCAATTTTTATCCAATAATCGAGAGGACACATCATATATTCTGCCGGATTCGCAAAACGATGCCGACAAGATATATGGGGAAAAGTTAAAAGAATGGTTGAACTTACGAAAAAATCATTTTTATTATCATTGGAAATATTTATCTCATTTTATCAGTCTGTCTGACCAGGCGCCGAATGCAGCGTATGCGTTTTTTAAAAAAACTCTGGAACCGCACTACCGGGAAAACATCTATCCCATCATTTCTCAATACCGGAAAAACGCCCAGGAGCAGATGGAAATCAGGATACGGCAGATCCTGAATGAATATATCCCAAACGCCGGTATTATCATTGCCCTCTCCACAATTGGAACTTTGTTTACTGTAATTTTTCTGGGTATCTGGACCTCCCTCTCCATATCCCGCCCAATTCGACAATTAACCAGGGCGGCCCTTGATATTGGAAAGGGCCAGCTCGATACGAAGATCAGCATCAATTCAAATGATGAAATAGGGATTCTGGCTCAGGCCTTCAAGGGTATGGCACATGATCTTGGGCAAACGACTGTATCCAAATCGTATGTGGATAATATTATCAAGTCCATGCTCGATACACTGATTGTTGTTGATATAGACTTGATCATTACCAAAGTAAATCAGTCGACTCTGAACCTTCTGGGCTACGATAGAAACGAACTTGTGGGAAAATCAATTGGTGAAGTCATTGTTGAGGAACAATCGCCCCGGCGTTTGAATATCGGCACACTTTTACAAAATGGTACCATCAGCAACGTCGAAAAAACATATTTAACCAGAGACGGCCGAGAAATACCGGTTCTGTTTTCCGGAGCGGTCATGTATGAAGATAACGGGAAAATACAGGGCATCGTGTGTGCGGCCCGGGATATTGTTGAACGAAAGGAGGCCGAAGTTGCGCTTCAGCGCGCTTACGACGAAATGGAGCTGAGGGTTAAAGAACGGACCGCAGAGCTTTTGCAGACAAATAAACAGTTGCAGCATGAGATTAAAAAGCATCAACGCGCTGCAGAAGCCCTGCGTGAATCAAAAAACAGATTGCGGTTTCTTTCATCCCATATTTTGAAAGCCCAGGAAGAGGAGCGGCGGCGTATTTCTCTGGAACTGCATGATGAACTCGGCCAATCTCTGTCCCTGCTCAAGATGAAACTTGGAAGCATTCAAAGAAAGCTGGGCGGCAAACGGCCCGATTTGGCTGAATCACTTAACGAAGCACACCAGCACATTGACTTTACCATTGAGAATGTCAGAAGGATCTCCCGTGATTTAAGTCCTTCGATTCTCGAAGATCTTGGCTTGTCCGCCGCCATTGACTGGCTGCTCAGCGATTTTGCCAAGTATTATGATATAGAAACCAATGTTGATGCCAAGTATATCAGTGACTGTTTTTCTCTTGAAAAACAAATTATTATATATAGAATATTTCAGGAGGCATTGACCAATATCACCAAGCATGCCGACGCCGACAAGGCTGAAGTGCTGATCAAAGGTGATGGCCGTAAAGTTCTTTTTTTGATTCGGGATAATGGGCGTGGTTTTGATTATGAAGCGGTTGAGGCCAGGGAGTCGATTGAAAAAGGGCTTGGTTTGCAGGCCATGTATGAAAGGGCTTTGATGCTGGGCTCCTCCCTTGAAATTAAATCGCAGGACCGGGAAGGAACACAGATATCTTTTTCAGTGTCACTGTGACCTTTACAATGTCACTGTGACTTGCCAATAGGCGCAAGGGAATTTTTTTATGAAGTACTGTAAGGTTATTCTTGCGGATGATCATT
>NBLJ01000128.1 GCA_002084545.1 Desulfobacteraceae bacterium 4572_123
AAAAACCAGGCCGCCGAATACTACGGGTTTTACAACATGCTGGGCAAATTCGCCGCCATCATCGGACCGGCCCTGATGGGGATCGTCGGTTTGGTCACCCGCCGCATGCTGATGCCGGCCTCCCCCACCACCGAGCAGTTGATCACCATCGGAAGGCTCGCCTCCCGCTGGAGCATCGCCTCGATTCTGATTCTTTTCGTCGTGGGTGCGGTTTTGTTTTATTTCGTCGACGAAGAAAAGGGGCGACAGCAGGTGCAGTACCTGGCCGGGGATTAATCCTGGGGTAAGAAGAAGTGCCTGAAATCTGATAAAAAAGACGGAGCGCAGCGACGCCACAACTTTAGGCACAAGGCACTTCTTTTTCTGCGATCAGCTTATTGACGATCTCCTGCAACCGCCCGGCATTGTTTGAAAATACCCAATCCACCCCGCGGTTGATTTCCCGAAACAGACAGTTTTTCGAGCGCGGATAGCCGGTACCCACCTTTTGCCCCCTGCGCCGGTGTTTTTCCAGAACGGCCCGGTCCACCAGCAAATAATGCCCGGCGATTCCACCGTAATCTTTGCGGATAACAAGTTCGCTGAGCAGGGACAGATTCAGGGTGGAAATGGCGATAAACGCCGACGGTGCTATGAAATTGATCAGTTCGAGCATCCGGGGCTCCAGAGAAATCAGATGATAGTCACGCTGCGCCTTCAGCAAAGAAAAACAATCGGTTAAAATGTCATTCTGCCGTTGACCATCCGGGTAGGTTTCCGCCTTTATTTCAACCATCAGGTGCAGTTTGCGCCTGTATCTTTCGATCACAGCGGTCAGCGACGGAACCGCCGGACACCGGGCTTTCAGTTCGGCCCGGGTCATTTCGCAGATTTTGCCCTCCAGATCAAACACCCGGTTGAGGTCCGGGTCATGGATCACCACCGGGTGCAGGTCCCGGGTCCAACGCACGTCAAACTCGATTCCCCACACTCTCCGTTCAACCGCACGGTCGAAGGCCGCCAGGGTATTTTCATAAATTCCGTGATAAGCATCATGCTCACCGCGGTGCGAAATCAGTTTGCACTGGCGCAGCCGGTCATTGCCAGGGACCGGTTGCGGCCGTATTTTAAAAAACAGATCAATGCCGTATAGCAGGCTTTTTTCAACACTGGTCGGAAGTTTCATGTATTTGCCTCAAAATTGTCTGACACCCTGATTGAGGTTCAAAAAAAAGATGAGCGTCCAACTGTTCAAACATCTATTTGTCAATCAGGGTACAATACCCCGGCATAAAAATAAAGTGGCCTTTGAACCCGTTTTGAAATCCCCTGTGTATTACAAGGAGCAGCCATAACCAGGCATTAAAGCGCAAACTGATTTTACCCTGCAATTTCAGCTAGTTCACATCCTCGTTTGATCGCAGCTTTTGCTTGACTTCCAACTTAAGAAATAATATAATAAATACAATCTGTTACGATAAAGCAAGAATGCCACATCGAAAAAAGAACAAAAATAGAATGAACCGCAACAGCTACGGCTTCACCCTGCTTGAAATGGTCGTCGTTCTAGTGCTCATCAGCATTATCGCGGCAACCGTATTCACACGGTCAATCGGCAGCGATCGAATAAATTTTGTGGGGCAGGTGGACAAGATCCGCAACCAGATCCGCTACGCCCAGTCCATGGCCATGAAGCGCGGCGAGGTGTGGGTGTTCAACTGCGACACAAACGATTACTGGCTGTCCGACATCTCTTTAAATGCCGTTGAATTTCCCGGGGAAAAAAACGCTATAATTTCATTGCCGGATCTCGGGATAAATATGAATGCCCTTAACGTTGCCTTTAAGGTTTATTTCGACCGTTACGGCAAGCCCTATCATTCCTACACCGACGACGACGACGAAGCAACCAATACCCCCGTCGCCACCGGTAATACGCTGAAAATTACGATTTCAGCTGTCGGGGATGCTTCTCTGTCGCGGGAACTGGTCATAACCCCTGAAACCGGATTAGTGACTACCAAGTAAATGAAACGCCTCCAGCTCAATTATACAGCCTCACGGGGCTTTACCCTGATCGAAGTCATCGCCACCCTGATTGTGGCTGGTATCCTGTCGGCCTTTTTCATCCACTTCATGGGCACCGCCCTGAACAACAGCTGGAAATCGGTGGAGCTGGTGGCCGGTGAAGCAGAGGCCCAGGGCAAACTCGATGAAATCATCGCTTATTATACTTCGAAGATAAACAATAATCCGGATACCGCCCTTGCGGCCGTGTTCTCACAATTCAGCGGAGATGCGACCATGCAATACATCGAGTTTGACAGTGCGGGCAATGAAAGCCCAGCGGCTTCGGGGACCAGCAACAACCTGAAAGTCACCGTGGCATCCCCCGGCAATAACCTGACGACGTTGCTGACCAAAAGCCGCAAGGATGCCGGCGACCCGAAAGTCAATTACTGATGATGAATAACCAGCGTGGCCTCATACTCGTCGAGCTCATCGCGGTGATCGTGCTGGTCGGCATCATCGCAACCTTTACCGGTTTTTTTCTTTACACCGGGCTCAACGGCTACCTGAAAGCCAAAAGATACGCCGACGGGGCCTTCAACGCGCAGATGGCCATGGATCGCATTAGCCTGGAGCTGCGAAATATCAACGAAATTCAAGGTACGCCGTCCCATACCTCCATCACGTATAAAAACGAAAATATGACCGGAACGCGGACCCTTTCCTATGTTGATGCCGAGCATCAGGTCAAGCTCAAAGTCAACGACTCGCCTGACTACCCGCTGCTGGAGGATGTTACAGCGTTAAACCTGTTGTCCTACAGTTATATGAACCTGGACGGCGACACCGCAACACCGCCAACCGAAGAGCTCGCTATTATTGATGTTGAGCTAACCCTGGAGGATATTGACAAGAAATTCACAACCCGGATTTTTCCGCGCAACATGATTGAAAAAATCTGGTAACGGCCGCTGGCATTCAGTAAGCGCGATTTTGATAAAGCCCGACGGCACTCCAAATTATTGAGATCATCATGAAACCACCCAAATACCCAAACACAAAACCCGGCCCCTGGCGGGGTCTGCTGACTCTGATTTTGCCCGCACGTGGAACCGTCCTGGTCTATCTGATCGTGGTGGTATTGATTTTCGGCGTGCTGGGGGTGATCATCATCTCCCTGTTTACCACCGCCACCACCAGCTCGGCAACGCCCAATGACGCCCGGCGGGCGGAGTATATCATGGAGTCAGCTAAGCGCTACGCTGTCAGCGAGCTGCGTAATACGAACTTTGCCACGTCCACCATCGATGCGCTCAACGGCCAGACATACAACGTCGAATCCTCGGGGGCTTTCACCATCAACGTGTTCGGGCCCTGGTTTGATGCAAATGCGGATATTAATTGTCCCATTGGCATCAGCCCCAGCCTCTGCTCCTTGCCGCTGACAGTGCCGGAAGGCAAAATTCCGGAGGGCTTTACCATCCCGGCCGGCCTGTGGGTCGTCAATTATGACCATATCGGCACCGACTTCGACCTTTATACTTCCCGCAATCCTGTTCTTGCCGGATCTAGCGTGACAGCCGGCGCCACGACACTGACGATTGCCAGCGACGGTGACATCGTCGTCGCCGAAGGCGAACGCATCTGCCTGGCGGTCAAACCCAGCAAATACAGCCAATCCCTTGCCAGCGGCGACAATCTTTATGTGCAACGGGTGGCCAAAGATTTTTTCCCAGAGTACAATGGGGCCATCAGCATCAACCGCAGAAACTACGTTTATGAGCGCCTGGTGGACACAGGAGACCCCAACGAGGTGGTGCTTGAAAACATTACCGCCGCATCTATGCCCAATGCTTTAACACCTTTGTGGTTTACTGTTACAAACCCAGGAGACAACCCATATTCGGGAGAATTTATCGTTTTATCCCCCCGCAACCACATCGTCATCCCCAGCGCTACCGTTGGAGCCGTGAAAATCACCGGGAAGCTGGAAGACGGCGTCAATCTTTACGACACCTTCCCGGCCCAGGCCATGGCCCGCAAAGCGGACATCACGGCTGACGATCTCACGAGCAATCTGTCCGAAAAGGAAACCGATCAAAATCAAAATTTTATCCAAACGGATACCGATGCCGATACGCTCAACATGGGCGGTGAGGTCACCGCGGGTGCTGGCAGTACCGAATTTGGCGCTGCCTGGTACAATGCCGATAAGAACATCGGCGGCAGGACCGACTTCTGCCGGGTGGGCGCCTGCCAATTCGACACCGGCATCCGCGCATTTTTCATCCTGGACTTTTCCGACACCGGCGCAGGGCTGGTTTTCGGCCTGGTCAACGCGTTCGATAATACCATCGATTCGGTCGGCGGGGATATCCAGGCCAGTGAACTGCTCGGATATGCGGGTGACAGCCGCCGCCGTGCCGATGGCCTTTTTTTTCTCGACGGCTGGGGATGGGGCCTGCGCCCCCCCAAAATGGGCCTTGAATTCGACACGCGTACCAACTATGACCCGCTTTTCGAGAACAATCTGGAATATTGTTCCGATAACCTGAATCTTAAAACCGGCACCCGCAATGATCCCCTGGAAAATGACAAGCACACGGTTCAGTATGTCTTCTGGGGCAGCGACAATCCCGACGATTTAAACATCCCCTGCCGGGGTTCGTCCAACAACGGGCATGTGCCGCAATCTTATGATGACAACCGTCACAATGCCCCCCAGCCATGGGTATTCGATACGCCCACCGGCAATGTCGACTCCTCGCCCGTAGCTGCGTCCGACGGCTCCATTTATTTTGGAGCCGATGACGGCAATGTTTATGGCGTCAATCCGGATGGAAACGGCAAGCCGGGTTGGCCTGTCAACGTTGCGGGCCCCGTAAAATCCTCGCCAGCGCTGAACTCTGATGAATCGGTCGTTTATATCGGATCAGACAATGGTTTTTATGCCATTGCGGCCCATAATCCCGGCGGCACTGCCAGCTGGCAACGGACTGGTATAGGCGCGGTGAAGTCGTCGCCGTCGGTTTTATCAGATAAAATTTACTTCGGCTCGGATAATGGGCATCTGTATGCTATGCAGGGTGCTGCGACCCGTTGGCAATACCCCGCAGCCAGTGATTCTCCGCTTGGCGCCGTAAAATCCTCGCCGGCGATAGCTTCCGACGGCACCATTTACTTCGGCTCAGATGATGGACATCTGTATGCCGTCCACGATGATGAGTCTTCAGCCAGCTTGCAGTGGCAATATCCGGCAACCGTCAGTATCGGCGCCATAACATCATCCCCGGCAATTGACGGTAATATCATTTACTTCGGCTCGGATGACGGGCATCTGTATGCCGTCCACGATGATGAGTCTTCAGCCAGCTTACAGTGGCAATATCCGGCAACCGGCAGCATCGGCGCCGTGAAATCCTCGCCGGCGATAGGTTCCGATGGCACCATTTATTTCGGCTCTGATGACGGCAATGTTTATGCCGTCGGTTCGGATGGAACCCTCAAGGATGGTTGGCCTTTCTCCACGGGGGACGCCGTCCAATCCTCACCGGCAGTGGACTCACAGGGTAATATTTACTTCGGTTCGGATGATGGATTTCTGTATGCCCTTTACCCCAACGGCACCCTGAACTGGCAGTATTACACAAGTGGTAATGTCAGGACCCGACCGGCAATAAAAAATTCCACGGTTTATGTGGGCACATGGAATGACGAACTGGTGGCATTGTCCCCACCAGTGGAAGTTTTTAATTTCAGAAAAAATGAAACCGCCACCGATCGTTATCTGGTCGCCTATAACGCCAGCCCGGCCGCCACCAATCCTTACCTGTACGACGACCCCGATACAGGCATCAGCGTACTGTCTCCAAACTGGCTCAGCAATCCCCTCGGCGACACTCCCAATCCTCGTCCCTGGGCAATCCGCATGGAAGTCAATAGAGAGGCCCCCGTCAGCCCCAGCCTTAATTGGCGTTATACGCTGAAAACATGGGTTCGTCAATGCGCAAACAATGACTGCCGCAATGTGACCGGAACATTTTTTAATGATACCCGGGTTGTCTATAATCCAACTAAATCTGCAAATCTCCAACAAACAATTGAATTTGAGGACCCTGATCCTGCGAAATTCGAAAACTTCCGCTTCGGCTTTACCGCCGCCACCGGTTCAGGTGAAACCCAGTCGATCACCATAAAAAGCTTCGCGTTAAGCCTCATCCGTCCCGGTGACCCGGAAATTACTGAAGATCCAGATTGGCCCTGATTCATCTCCAAAGCAGGTGCATAATTAGCCCCCACAGTGTCAAGGGGCCGTTCCCCCGACGATGTGCCCTCATCTTTGGCGCCCTGGGTCTGCGGGATTCCTCCAGAGACGGATCCTCGGCCTTGAGTTTAGCGACATTCGGGCACGCCAAAAAAAAAGCAGCGCCGCTTCTCCGACACTGCTTTTGATCTTTTTGTCCACCCTTTTTATTTTAATGCAGGATGATTTCAGACGAAACTTTTAAGCTTCTTGCGGCCGATGCCGGCCAGGCCGATCAGACCGACTCCCAGCAATAAAAGTGTGGCCGGTTCGGGCACCGGCACCCTGCCGCCGCCATTCGGCCGCACGATGTAATCATTGGGAAACTCTGAGCTGTAAGCTGGGTCTTCAAGGGCATCGCTCCAGGCCCCCAACCGGGCCCCCTTTGCGTAAAACACCCCCCAAACCGGTTCCCGATCTGTGGTAAGGCTATAGGACACCTCAGTGCTATCCCCCGAAGGACCAAAATCAAATTTGATTCCGTAAATAGAATTCGGCATATCCGGATTGGAGTTACCGGGATCATCGGGATACCAAATCATAGGGCCCTTGAACGGGTCTGAATCTCCAGTAACTATCAGGCCTTCCCCGTCATTGGTTGTTTCCAGGATAAAATGGGAAATCTGCGGTTCGGGTGCGTCAACAGTATAGGTGTAGCGCCACAGGGGAAGGATATCATCGTCTATGAAAGTAATATCCCACGATAGCTTAAAATCCCATATCGAATCAGGTGAAACCGTTATCCCCCCGCCTGATAAACTGGTGCGAAATCCATTAAAATCACCAAGTTCTACAGGCGTACCCCAAATAGTATCGGCAAAAGCCGGATAAGCACAGAATAAAAATAATACCAGTAAGATAACTGCAAAGAATCCTGTCAGTCTTTTCATTTTTTCCCCTCTGATTTGTTCGGCTGTTTTCCTAATTCCCCCTGGTTTGTGCGACTCTATCCCCACCTTACAATAATCTGATTAAAGCAATGCAATAATCATGCAATTTTTACTTATTTTAGTAATATAACTTTATTTCAGTAGGTTAAATAAAATAATATAGCTTTATTTCAGTAGGTTAAATAAAATATGGACCAAAATAGCGGCCATGATTGTGTCATGTTTTTCCTAACTTTATAGAATTAAGTTCACAATCGAAGGTTCATGGGAAATTTATTCGCTTATGAATTCGTAAAAAGCCAAAATTCTCAAATTTCGGACTTTTTACGAATTCATCAAAATATGTGTTTGGAAATAATTTCCTTCATGATCTCGGTGGTGCCGCCGCCGATGGTCAGCACCCGGTTGTCGCGAAACAGCCGCTCCACGACACTGCCGCGCATGAAGCCGTATCCACCGAAAATCTGCACCGCATCATAGGTTACCCGGTCGCTGACACTGCAGGCGAAATTTTTGGCCATGGAAATTTCTTTAACCCGGTTGAGCCCGGCGTCAATCCCGGCGGCCACCCGGTAGGTAAATTCCCGGCTCACTTCCACCTGGGTGGCCATATCCCATAATGGCCAGTTGCAGCCGTTCGACCTGAAAATTTTCCATGATGCCGTAAAACCCCTGGTTTTCTTCGCCAATGAGGTTTTCCGCTGGCACCCGGCAGTTGTCAAAAAAAATCTCGGCGGTATCCGACGCCCACCAGCCGGTCTTTTTTAATTTTTCGGAAACCGAATATCCCGGTGTTGTCGATTCGATCACCAGCAGGCTGATACCGTGGGCTCCCGGGCCGCCGGTGCGAACCGCACAGGTAATCTGGTCGGCACGGCAGCCGCTGGTGATAAATGTTTTGCTGCCGTTGACAACGTAAAAATCGCCATCGCGAACGGCTGTGGCCTGCAGTGCGGCCACATCGGAACCACCGCTGGCTTCGGTAATCGCCAGAGCCGCCACCCGGTCGCCGGCCAGCACCGGTTTAACAAAGCGCTCTTTTTGTTCATCGGTGCCGCGGGCAAGAATCGGTGGCAGGGCGATGTTCAAAGATCCAAGCCCAGCCGTGATACCGCCGGAGCCGCAACGCATGATTTCTTCCCAGGCGACAATTTGAAAAAAGATGTCTCCCGGCGTCCCCCCCAGCTCCTCGGGGTATCCGATGCCCAGAAACCCGACTTCAGCAGCCTTTTTATACAGCCGGCGAGGAAATCCCCCCTGTTCCTCCCACTCGTCAACATGGGGCATAATTTCTCCGTTCACGAATTCTTTGATCGAGCGTCGCACCATGTCATGGGCCGCGCCGAAGTACTGCTGAAAAACGGCCTTTTCGGTAAATTCGAATCCCATTCACAACCTCCGCAGAAAAAGCAGGCGAGTAGAAAGCTCATCGCAACCAACTGAATTTACGATATTAATCTTAGATAGCGGGTTGCTGCCAGGCTGTCAACACATTTATTCGCCATTTTTTCGGTTACATACTCTGGCAGACTGCAATCCGGCAATTTCTTGACAAAAGCCGATGAATTCCCATAGGATGGCGAAAATGTGACTGGTTACAATTTTATCGCCCAGTAATCAGGCCTGTTTTTAAAGGCCCGAACCCTTAATGTTGCAAAACGTTGAGGTTAAATTGGAACCCGAACAAGGAGCAAATGATGAAAGATGTGGTAATTGTTTCAGCCTGCAGAACGGCCATCGGAGCCTTCGGCGCAAGCCTGCGCGACAGTCATGCCGCCACCATTGCCAGCGTCACCATGAAAGCAGCTATTGAAAGAGCCGGCATTGACCCGGCGGTCATCGATGATGTCCGCTACGGATGCTGCATGGAACCGGTGGACACCCTTAACGTTGCCCGGGTTGGGGCCCTGCTGGCCGGCATTCCGGCTTCGGTGGCCGCTGTCACCATTAACCGGGTGTGCATTTCCGGTATGGAAGCAATTCTGTCCGGCACGGCAATGATCCAGGCGAGCATGGCCGACGTCATCCTGGCCGGCGGAGTGGAACATATGTCCGGGGTGCCCTATTCTGTGCCAAAGGCTCGCTGGGGCTGCCGTCTCCAGGACGGTGAATTCGTGGACAACTTAATACGGGGCCTACATTGCGGCTCCCATGTCATCCCCCACCCGGAAGATGGCCCGGTGGATGCGGAAAAACCACCGTTGAGCTATTTCAAAGGCAAACCTTATATCATGGGCCATACCGCGGAGTTCATCGCCCAGCACCTGGATATCAGCCGCGAAGAAATGGACCAGGTGGCGCTGCGAAGCCACAACAACGTGGAAAGGGCCACCAATGACGGGTCGTTTAAAGAAGAAATCGTACCCATGCAGATTCCGCAGCGAAAGGCAGATCCGCTTATCTTCGATAAAGATGAGCATTTCCGGCCGGGAATGACCCTTGAAAAACTCCAGGCCCTTGCACCGGCATTCGTACCCAAAATCGGCAGGGTGACGGCGGGAAATTCCAGCGGCATCAACGACGGGTCGGCGGCCGTGATCATCATGTCTGCTGAAAAAGCCTCCGAATTGGGCCTGGCGCCCCTGGCGAGAATAAAATCCATGGGAATAGGCGCCTGCCATCCATCGGTCATGGGACTTTCACCGGTTCCGGCGGTCAACGACCTGCTTTCACGCAGCGGTTTGAAAATCGCGGATTTTGAGCTGATCGAAGTCAATGAAGCTTTTGCGGCCCAGTATATCGGCTGCGAAAAAGAACTGGGGCTGAACCGGGAGATTACCAATGTCAACGGTTCGGG
>NBLJ01000025.1 GCA_002084545.1 Desulfobacteraceae bacterium 4572_123
TGGGATGCATCCACGATTATCAGTACCATGTCCACCTCTCCAAGGGCTGACAGAGCCACATCCACGATTCGTACGTTCAGCGGGCCGCGGGCCCTGTGTACGCCGGGTGTGTCGATAAAAACAAGCTGGGACATCGGCCGGTGCACGACACCGATGATCCGGTTTCGCGTAGTCTGGGGTTTTTTGGACGTAATGGAGATTTTTTCCCCCAGGGCCCGGTTTAAAAGAGTGGATTTGCCTGCGTTGGGCGCCCCCACCAGGGCGATGAAGCCGGATCGGAATTTTTTAAGATTATTTTTTTTCATGGCAATCTATATCAGATCCTTGATGACAGGCTTTCCGGTGTCAAGGGTCTCGGCAATGAGGGCAAGTTGTCTGGTCTGTTTGGTTTTCGACAGTTTGTCGGCTTTGGTCACCACCAGGATTTTTGGAATATTCAGATGATCGAGCCAGCCGATGAAATCCATCTCTTCCCGGCGCGGTGTGCGCCTGATATCCATGATCAGGGTCACACCTTTCAGTGTTTTGCGCGTGGTAAGGAATGTCTCGATCATCGGCCCCCAGTTTTTCCGGATATGAGCAGGGACTTTTGCATATCCGTAGCCCGGGAGATCCACAAAACTGAAGGTTTCGTTGATATCAAAAAAATTGATCAGTTGAGTGCGGCCAGGTGTTGAACTGGTTTTAACCAGGCGTTTGCGATTGACAAGGGTATTGATCAGGGAGGATTTGCCTACATTGGAACGTCCGGCAAAGGCGATTTCGGGCAAGTTCGCCAACGGGTAGTGAGACGGTTTGACAGCACTTTTAATAAATTCAGCCGATTTGATAATCATTTTGCCTTCAGTATCCGGGTAATATGGATTTTTAGGAATTATTCCGGATGCTTAAAATATTGTTCCAGCCGGTCCATTCCCTCGGCAATGTTTTCCATGGAATTGGCATATGAGAACCTGAGATATCCTTCACCGTGCGTGCCGAAATCAATGCCCGGCGCAACGCCAACCCCGGCATTTTGCAGGATATCAAAGGCCAGTTTATAGGAATCACCGGTAATATGCTTGACATTGGCAAAGACATAAAATGCGCCGGTGGGTTCGACGGTAATGCCCAGACCGATCTCCCTGAGTCGTCGAATCATGAATTTTCTGCGGCGGTTATAGGTTTCCTTCATGCGCAGAACGTCATCTCCGGCATTTTGCAGGGCACAGATGGCGGCTTTTTGAACCATTGCATTGGCGGAAATAAAAAAGTTCTGTTGGAGTTTCTGGATAGCCCGAACAAAATTTTTCGGAGCGATCAGGTACCCAAGCCGCAGCCCGGTCATGGCAAACAGTTTGGAAAAACCGTTTAATACAAAAGCCCTGTCCGTAAATTCCAGAATCGAGTGCTCTTTTTCCTCGTAAACCAGACCGTGGTATATTTCATCCGAAACAATCCATGGTGAAAAATCTGCAATTTTCCGCATCCGCCGGGAAGACAAAAGATTTCCGGTGGGATTTGCCGGCGAGTTAATAAAAATCGCCTTGGTTCTATCTGTAATATTTGCCTGTATGGCTTCCGGGCGATATTGAAAACCGTCTTTTTCATACACCGGAACAAAAACCGGCACACCCTGGACAAACCGGATAAAGTTGGGATAGCAGGCATAATGCGGGTCTGAAACAATGACCTGATCATCTTTTTCAAGCAGTACGGCAAATGTCATGAATATGGCAGGGGAGCTCCCGGATGTCACGATAATCTGATCCGGATCTACCCCCACATTGTAGGCGGCGTGGTAATAATCGCAAATAGCTTCCCTCAGTTCAATCAATCCGAGGCTGTGGGTGTAATGGGTAAATCCATCATTAATCGCATTGCAAGCCGACTCTTTAACGCATTCCGGTGTATCAAAATCAGGCTCACCCACCTCGAGATGGATGATATGCTTTCCCTGTTTTTCCATCTCACAGGCCTTTTCGAGAACATCCATGACAATGAAAGATGTCATTTCCCGGGTGCGCTTCGAGATCATTCCTACACCACCTTATTCAGCGGGTATTCGATAATACCTTCCGCTCCGTTTTTAAGGAGTTCGGGAATCAGGTCCCGGACAATATCAATCCCCACTACGGTTTCAACCGAAAACCAGTTGGACTGGTAAAGGGATGCTACGGTGGGCGCATTAAGGCTTGGCAGCAGGCTGACGATTTTTTTAAGGCGGCCCTCGGGAACATTCATTTTAATGCCGACCAGTTTTTCCCCCAGCAGGGCGCCCTTGAGCAGCAGGGCGATCTGCTCTATTTTTTCTCGTTTCGCCGGGATTTTCCAGGCTTCATGATTGGCAATGAGCTGCGTGTTGGTCTGCATGAGTTCATGAATGATCTTTAAACCGTGAGCCTTGATGGTACTCTCGGTTTCAGTGACCTCCACGATGGCATCGGCAAGGCCGGATACGACCTTGGCTTCGGTGGCACCCCATGAAAACTGCACGTCTACATTGATATTGCGCTTGGCAAAGTACCGCTTTGTGAACTCCAGCAGTTCGGTTGCAATTTTTTTACCGTCAAGATCTTCAATGGTATTGATGGGCGAATCATACGGCACGGCAATAACCCAGCGGGCAGGGCGGGAACTTACCTTGGAGTAGACCAGATCCGCCACCACATGAACATCCGAATTGTTTTCGGCTATCCAGTCCCTGCCGGTGAGACCGGCATCCATGGTGCCGTTTTCAACATAAGCCGCCATCTCCTGGGCCCGACAGATGGCGCATTCTATGGTTGTGTCGTCTATTTCCGGGAAATAGCTTCTCCCGTTCACGTTAATGTTCCAGCCGGAACGCTTGAACAGTGCAATGGTTGCGTTTTGAAGACTTCCCTTGGGAATTCCGAGTTTCAGTTTGTCATTCATTTTTTATATACCTCCGCCGGATCAAACACTCGACTGCCGATAGTCTGCACTGATCCGTCATTTATTTTTCGAAAAAAGCAGCTTTTGTATCCAAGATGGCAGGCGGCTCCGCCTATCTGTTCAACCTTTAAAAGTACCGTGTCATTGTCGCAGTCAATGCGGATCTCTTTTACAATCTGCAGATTGCCGGATGTTTTCCCCTTGACCCAGAGTTCGCTGCGGCTCCGGCTCCAGTAGGTTGCCTGACCGGTGGCAAGGGTTGCTTCCCATGCCGGTTTGTTCATATACCCCAGCATCAGAACCTCGCCGGTTTTATATTCCTGTGCTATGGCGGGTATCAGTCCGCCGGTTTTTTCAAAATCAAGTTCTATCATTAAACAGCACCTTATGATATAAAATATTAATTAAACCAAAAATTATTAACCAGTAGCAAGAGTAAAGTCAATTGTTTTTTAGTATTCTCCTGCCGGTCATGGAGATGATAAATTAGTCAGTGACGCAAATAATGATTTGTGTTAACTTGACCAGCACTATTATCTCAAACCTGTGGACCGGATTTAATTATGTCGAAAAATAAGAGTTCATCTCAAATATTAAAAAAAAGAAGCCGCAAAAAACAAAAAAGTTTTTTTTTCAGACTCATTAAATGGTTTATCTGGTCTGTGGTTATTGCGGTCTTTACCGGTGGATGTACATTGGCCGGTGTCTATTTTTATCTGAGCCGGGATTTGCCGAAAATATCCTCGCTGGCCGATTACCGCCCGCCCATCGTAACTACGGTATATTCGGATGATAACCGTAAAATCGCCGAATTTTACAGGGAAAGAAGAATTGTGATGCCCCTGGAAAAAATTCCCGATAAAATACTTCAGGCCTTTGTTGCGGCGGAAGATTCCAGATTTTATAAACACAAGGGCATAGATCTGCTGAGCATCATAAGGGCTTTTTTCAAGAACCTGGAGGCCGGAACCATCGTCCAGGGCGGGAGCACTATTACCCAGCAGGTTACAAAATCCTTTTTACTGACTCCCGAAAGAAGTTATCGGCGCAAAATCAAGGAGGCGATTTTAGCCTATCGCATCGATAAAATTTTTTCTAAAGAGGAGATCCTGTTTTTATACCTGAATCAGATCTATCTGGGACACGGTGCCTATGGTGTGGAAGCTGCTTCTGAAAATTATTTCGGAAAATCAGTATCGGAATTAAATCTTGCCGAATGCGCCATCCTGGCCGGCCTGCCCCAGGCCCCCAGCCGCTATTCGCCTTTCCGGCATCCGGATAGGGCCAGGAAACGCCAGATTTATGTGCTTAATCGGATGGTGGGCGAAAATTATATTACGAATATCGAGGCCACCGAGGCAATCAACACCGAGCTTGATATCAAGCCTCGTAAAAATTGGTATATTGAAGAAGTCCCGGTTTATACGGAGCATATTCGGCGCTATATCGAACAAAAATACGGGCCGGATGTATTGTACACGGAGGGCCTTAAGGTCTATTCGGCGGTCAATATCGAGATGCAGAAAATTGCTCGCAAAGAGATTGAGCAGGGGCTTACAGATCTCGATAAACGCCAGGGATATCGCGGTCCCTTGCAACACATCGCCCCCGGGGAGATCGAGGCGTTTTCCGAAATCCTGACCGCCGGACGGGAGCAAAGTTCCCTGGAACCCGGCATGATCGTAAAAGGCGTTGTAACGGCGGTAGATGACCAAAAAAAAACCGTGAGCGTCAGCATGGGCACGGAAAAGGGTTCAATCGCTCTGACCGACATGAAGTGGGCCAGAACGCCTGATCCGGAAGTTGCTTACTACCAGGCCAGGGTACGCCGGCCAGGAGATGTACTGAAAATCGGGGATGTTATCATGATACGTCTCAAATCCAAAAGTGCCGACGGGCGGCAGTGGGCACTGGCACTGGAACAGAACCCCGATGCCCAGGCAGCTCTGTTATGTATTGAAGCCGAAACCGGTAAAGTAAAGGCTATGGTGGGGGGACTTGATTTCAGACAGAGTCAGTTTAACCGGGCCATTCAATCACGGCGCCAACCCGGTTCCGCTTTCAAGCCTATCATTTATGCGGCAGCTCTGGACAAGGGATATACGCCGGCAACCATGCTTATTGATTCTCCGATTGTATACGAGGATAAAGAACGTGATTTTACCTGGAAACCGAAAAATTATAAAAAAAAGTTCTATGGGCCGACTCTTTTGCGCAAGGCCCTTGCCAAGTCGCGTAACGTGGTGACCGTTAAAATTCTGAAAGACATCGGTATCGATTATGCGATCGACTACGCGCGTAAGCTGGGAATTACATCCGATATCAGCCGGGATCTTTCCATGGCCCTGGGTTCCTCCGGCCTGTCGCTGCTGGAACTATGCAGGGCTTACTCCGTATTTGCCAATCAGGGATACCTGGTGGATTCGGTATTTATTACCAAAATTATTGACCGCGACGGCACTGTGCTGGAAGAAGCGCATCCGGTAAAGAAAAAGGTAATCGATAAAAGCACAGCCTATATTATGACAAACCTGCTTGAAGGAGTTGTTAAACACGGCACAGGCCATAGAATCAGGGCCTTAAAGCGACCGGCGGCCGGTAAAACCGGAACCACCAACAATCTTTTTGATGCATGGTTCATCGGATATACCCCGCGCTATATCACCGGCACCTGGGTAGGTTTTGACTCGGAAAAGCCTTTGGGAAAGTCGGAAACCGGATCAAGGGCTGCAAGCCCAATATGGTTGGGCTTTATGAAAAAAATATTGGCCGAAAAACCGGTAAGGGTTTTCCAGGTGCCCGAAGGAGTTGTTTTTTCAAAAATTGATGCTGAAACCGGCCTGCTGCCGATTCCGGAATCTAAAAAAACGATTTTTGAATGTTTCAAGGAGGGAACCGTGCCCACGGAATATACAAAAAAACCGGGCGAGGTGACGGAGGCCGAAGATTTTTTTAAACTGGATATGTGAGTAAACCCATTATTCCGCCGGCAGACGAATCACGATAACCGGGACCGTAGAGCGCCGCAATACGCGGCGGGCCGTACTTCCCAGCATGGCATCGGTCAGGGTTCCCGATCCGTGGGTGCCCATCACGATCAGGTCTATCGCCTTTTCTTTTGCCTGTGTCAGGATCTGCTCAACCGGATGGCCCCTGGTGACTATAATTTCATCGATGTCGAATTTTTGTTCCTCAAGATTTTTTTCGGCGTCGTTGCAGAACTGATTCAGGACATCCCCGATGAATGCCTGACCGCTGGTCTTACCGATGAGCGCGGTTCGGGCATCTTCTTCATGCCGCTTTTTAATCTCCTCCCACTTGCTCAATGAAACATAGCCTAAAATTTTGTTATCCAATTTAGGCTCTTCATCCAGAACATGCAATATGGTGATTCCGGCATTGTACAAACCGGCAAGGCTGACCGCGTATGAAAAGGCATGCAGAGCGCTTTCAGACAGATCGGTGGCATACAGGATTTTTTTTATAATAATTTTTTGAAGTATCATCGGTTCACCCCGGGATGTTTATAAAATTTATAGGGCTATCTGGCCGCAGGCGCTTTTTTAAAAAGATTCCTGATATTGTTAAACCAAATCCCGCTTAAAAACCAGGAATATGCATAGGTTCCGAGTAAAATAAATACAAAGGCCTTAATGATATCCATGGGGCTTCCGTCCAAAGAAAAGCCCGGGACGTAACCGAATAAAAACGGCCCCAGGTACAGGAACTTGGCAAATTTAAAGGATGAAAAGGCTGTGCGCCACATATTGGCCTTGGCAATGGTCGCTCCGGCAAAAGCGGCAATGCAGACCGGTGGTGTGATATTGGAGTCCTGGGACAACCAGTAAACAATCATATGTGCTGCGATTTCATTAACACCAAGGTGGGTCAGGGCAGGCACCGCCACCACTGCGGTGATGAGATAGGCGGCGGTAACCGGCACACCCATGCCGAGAACCAGGGAAGCCAGTGCGATTAAAAATATTGTCAAAACCAGGGAACCTCCCGCAAGTTCGATAACGATATCCGCAAAGGTCAGTACCAGTCCGCTAAAGGTGAGCACGCCGATTATAATCCCGATAACACCCACGGTAGCGCCGATTTTAAGACTGCTTTCAGTCCCGGATCTGGCGGCTTCCACAAATCGTTTCAATTCAAATCCAACACTCTCTCGCCTGTTTTTTCGAAAAATTATTACGACTGCATATCCGATAATACCCAGGAGAACCGAACCATTTGCGGAAATAAACGTACTGCCTGAAACCTTGTTGAGAAATGTTCCCAGAAGCACAAACACCATAATGATGGTCAGAGCGATATCGATTCGGGTTTCCTGTAATTTAAAACTGATGGCGATACAGGTTGCAAGTCCTAAAATAGCTGAAAATCCCGGGGAATAGCCGCTGAGCATAAAAATTGTTATGACCACAAGGGGTAAAATATAAACCCATTCGTTTTTCAATATTTCCATGGCGCTGTGTTCGGATTTTTCGCCTATGATATTGTACTTTTTAGCTTCATAATGGACCATAACAAAGACGCTGAAAAAGTACATAACGGCCGGAAATATGGCCACCAGCATAATTCTGGAATAAGGCACACCGGTTAGTTCCGCCATGATGAACCCGCCTGCGCCCATGATCGGCGGCATGAACATCCCGCCGATGGAAGCTGCCGGTTCAATGCCGCCGGCAATGTGAGGCCTAAAGCCTGCCTTTTTCATCATGGGAATGGTAAATGCACCGGTGGACACGGTATTGGCGATGGCGCTGCCTGAAATGGAGCCGAACAGGCCGCTTGCTATCACAGAGACTTTAGCAGGTCCGCCGATTCTATGACCCACGGCAGCCAGGGGCCAGTCAATAAAAAATTTCTGGGCTCCACATTTTTCCAAAAAGGCCCCGAAAAGAACAAAAAGGATCACGTAAGTGGCCAGGACATTAGCCATAATGCCGAATACGCCATCGCTTTTATAAAAGATACTTGTGCACAATTCAGGGAATGTGTCACCGGCATGGGAAATGATTTCCGGAAAGTAAGCCCCGTATACACCGTACCCGAGCATCAGGGTGCCGATAACAACAAAAACATTACCCACAACCCGCCGGGCCAGTTCAATGCCTATCAGTACCCCGACCATGGCAATGGCCATGTCAAAGGGTGTCTCGGCTCCGGTCCGGTAGTTGATGGCTTCAAAATTAAGCATCCAGTACCCCACGGTAATGATGGAGAGCAGTACCAGTAAATAATCCGTCGCTCGCAGAATCGGGTTCAATCCCGGCCATTTTTCAGATTTGGATTGATAGGCCAAAAACACCAGCACATAGGTGATAATTACGTAGATCCCCCGATGGTATTGTGTTGCCGCCGGACTTACTACCGCGGAGTAGGAATAGAACAGCACCAGGCCGACCGCCAGAATATCAAAGATAATTTTTTCAAATTTTTTTAATTTATCATACACTTTTATACCACCTGATGTCGGTTGTTACGACTGATATGAAATGCGGGAATATTTAAATTAAGATACAAAATACAGGATTTGTGGTTCCAGCAGCGACCGGTTGATAGACTTTCAGTTCGTGGATAGCGGAGTATTAATCATGTATTTTGTATCTTATATCATAGATCCATTTTATTTCAACATTCCTTTTTCTTTCCAGAATTTTTCAGCGCCGGGATGAAACGGTGTAACGATGTTGGTAGCACCGGTTTCCAGGCTCATATGTTTGAATGTCTTTTTCTGGCCGTGCATGTGTTTAAGCCCCTCATCCGTATATATTATGGAAAGGAGTTTATAAACCACATCCGCAGATACCTTGGAATTGGCTACCCACAGCGCACTGTCCTGGAATGAAGGTGCGTCATAATCCACACCCCGGTAAGTTCCGGCAGGCACTGCCAGTTTTCCGAAATAGGGATATTTTTTATAAAAGCCCGAAGCTTCGGCATCTGCATTCAGGTCAAGCAGGGCGATATCATTGGTCTGGGCTGCCATAATTACCGCACCGCTCGGAAAGGCGGTAAAAAGCCAGAATGCATCAAGTTGATTGTTGCCGAAGGCGGCCGCGGCATCATTGTAGCCCATGGCATTTCGCTCGATCTTGTCCCAGACGCCCATATGGGAAAAGAACAGTTCGCAGTTGGCAAACGCTCCGGAACCGGCATTACCGACACCCACTTTTTTCCCGACCAGATCCTTTACGCTTTTGATCCCCGAATCGGCACGAACCACCATTTGCGCCGGGGCACCGTATAACCACGCAACCGCTAAAACATCTTCATATTTTTTGGGATCATTTTTCATCAGTCCATTTCTGCCCAGATACACATGGCCGGAATAGACGACACCCATTTGCTGCTTTCCCTTGTTTACTTTTCTTAAATTTTCCACGGAGCCGGCTGATGATTGCGCCTTTACCGTAAATTCTTCTATTGCTTTTACAGATTTGTAAACCTGGATGCCGTTGGCAACTACCTGAAAAGTTCCGCCGGCCGGTCCGCCGCCGAAAACGATTCTTTTTTTGGCAAGGGAAGATGTGGAAAAAGCAAAAATTATCATTGAAAACACACAGATGCCAATAATTACATTAAAAAATCTGTTTTTCATGAGAGTGATCCTTTCTTTAATATTTGATGGTTGGTTTTTCAGTATTCAATTCAGGTCCCTGCTTACACACATAGAATATCACAACGATCCGTTCCGAATTTTAATATGAGATTATTGTTTCGCGCTGATTACCTCCTTTCATAGAAAAAATGTTTTAAGGAAAAGAAAATGTTCCGGTTGCGTGGCAAAATGTAACAATTTGGTTGTATAAAAATTTTCCGATCGGAGGTGCAATAAACTTTGCGGTCGCCGGTTTAATGAGCCCGATACTCTTGAAATTGCCATTGTGGATCTGCAGGGCCATAGTGGAAAGGCAGATACTGGCTCACCGGAATGAAGAGACCGCTAATTGATAAATAGACACGATATATACTATCCGGCGGAAATAGTACTGTCAATTGGACTATTTCTGATTTTGTTGTCAGAATTTTTCTTACAGGCGAATACCGTCACCGGAATCACGGTTCGATGAGCCGGTTCTGGATAGCAAAGCGTGACAGCTCGGCATTGTTTCGCAAATTAAGTTTTTTTAACAGCCGGAACCGGTAAGTGTCCACGGTTTTGATGCTGATGCTGTAGGCTGAAGCGATTTCGCGGTTGGTGTGACCCAGAGCCAGACGCCGCAGCACCTGGAGTTCACGCATGGACAGGGAGTCGAGTATGGATTGGCCGTGACTGCCTTTGGCCACCCGCAGGGCCAGTGATTCCGCGGCATCTTCCGAGATAAAGCGGGCGCCGCCGTGCACCTTGCGGATGGCTTTGACAAGTTGTTCGGGAGCCGACTGCTTGGTGATATAGCCCATGGCGCCCGCCTCGATGGCCCGAATGACATACTGGTGCTCCTCGTGCATGGTTAAAACAAGAAGCGGCAATTTCGGGTTGTGTGTCTGAAGCTGGGCGATTACTTCCAGGCCGTCCAGCTCGGGCATGGATATATCGATAACAGCCACGTCCGGCAAGGTTTCATGGGTTTTCCGAATAGCCTCCCTGCCGTCGGATGCTTCGGCCACCACTTCCATGTCGCCGCTTTCTTCTACAATCCGGCGAAGTCCTGCGCGGACAAGGCTGTGATCATCTGCCAGCAATACGCGTATCACTTTTCCTCCTTTTGCATTCTTTTAAATTCCGATAAGGCCGGTTGGCCGGTAATTTTCATCAATGAATCGCAGAACACTGTTCTCAATCGTGTTTGCCGGCGATTACTTAACCGGGACCTTGAAAACGATATGGGTGCCTTTTTGCTGGCGGGTGCGTATTTTGAACATACCCCCGACCAGGCTCGCCCGCTCCTTCATGCCTGCCAGTCCGAGACCTTCAAGCTCGGTCATGATGGCGGCATCAAAGCCGCTTCCGTTGTCTTTTACGGAAAGCCTCAATAAATCGTTTTGATAAAAAAGATTCACATCCACCCGATTTGCACCCGAATGCCTGGCCACGTTGGTGAGTGCCTCCTGGGTGATTCGATATGCGGCCGTGGCGATGGGATTCCCGATTTCCGGAATGGCACCGTGGGCAAAAAAACAGGTAATCTTGGTTCTTTTCTCAAAGTCGGATGTGTACCATTCCAGGGCGTCGACCAGCCCGAGATCATCCAGCACTCCCGGCCGCAAACGAATAGCCATGCCGCGGACGTCCTCAATATTTTTATCGATGAGCCGGCACATTGTCAAGGCCCGCTTTGCCAGCTTCGGATCGGAATTTTTCAGCCGTTCCAGCAGCCAGACCAGCTCCATCCGCAGGGCGGTCAGAACCTGGCCCAGTTCGTCGTGCAATTCACGGGCAATGGCGGATCGTTCTTTTTCCTGGCTGGCGATAATGCTTGCAGAGAGGCACCGGAGCTGTTCCTGTGATTTTTTGACGGCGGTAATATCGGTTGAGATACCGCATACACCGCTGGTGGCGCCGGATTCGTCGTAAATTGGAAATTTTACGGAAAAATAGGTGTGGATGCCGTCTTGCTGGGGGATGCGTTCTTCAATCTGGATGGGTTTTTTTTTCTTGAGGACGTTCAGATCATTGACCCGAAACTGGTCGGCCACCACGTCGGGCAGGATTTCATAATCGGTTTTCCCCTGTACATCGTCGTTGCGGACATTAAAAATTTCTTCGTACCTGGAATTGACCAGGGAATAGCATCCCTTTTTGTCTTTGATATACACAACGGCCGGTGTATATTTGATGATACTGGTGATCTCCCGGGTTTGTTTTTTGACTTGTCGTTCCAGATCCCGGGAGTATCGGCTGAGTTTTTCCTTGGTCTGCTGCAGGGCTTTGAGGGCACGATTTCGCTCTGTTACATCCACGGAAACGGCCAGGGTTCTAACAATATGACCCTTTTCATCCCTTACGGCGATGGCGGAAAGCAGGATATCGATGGTGCCGCCGTCCTTTTTAATAAATTGATAGGTAACATTTTTGCAATAACCAGCTTTGAAAAAATTGGGGAAAGCGACATTTTCAGCGTAACACCTCGATTTTTCAGTAAAAAAATCCGTCAAATTTTTTCCAATAATTTCATCACGCGAATAGCCGAGCATTTCGACCCAGTGATCGCTGACGCTTACCAGAATTCCGTTTGAGTCTATCGAATGAAGCATCGCCGGTGTGTTAAGGTAGAGAGACCGGTATCTTTCTTCGCTTTTGCGCAATGCTTTTTCAACCGATTTACGCTTGATGATTTCATCGCTGGCTTTACGGTATAGAACCGATACGGCAATCCCGATTAAAATGCAGAGGGTAATGACGATCGGTGCGGTGATCCTGATCAGCGGAGCGGAGACACTTTCGGCAATGGCCTTGAGGCTTTTAAGGTGAATAATCGACCAACCTGGATAATTATCAATGTCCGCCGTATGCATACGGTATTCGCGGCCCTGCCCATCGACGACATATTTGGTGCTTTTCATTTCAAAACCGATCCATGGCCATGGCCCGGTACCAAACTGCCTTGATTCGGCAATCCGGTGAAGCTCCCTGTCGGTCAGTTTCCAGACTGCGTGATAAAGCCAGTCCTGACGGTTGGATATAAATACGATGCCGTTGGGGTCGATGATGAGCACGATTTCATCAAAGGATAAGCCCAGCTCTTTTTCTATCAGTTCGATTGATGCCTTGATTACGGTGAAACCGCAGGGGGTGTTTTCGCCGGGATGAAAGACCGGGTAGCTGTAATAGACTCCGCGTTTGCCTGATGTCACACCCAGGGCCATATAGGCCACCGGCGGATTGTGAAAAGCTTCTTTGTAGTATGGGCGAAATGAAAAATTTTTTCCCAGAAAACTGTCGGGTGCATTGCGGTTGCTGGTGGCAATGGTTTTACCGGTTACATCCAGAAGATAGCAGACATCCACGTCAAGGGTTGCCTTGAACAGATCGAGAATGCCGTTGGCTGCCGCCCTGGTTTCAATACTGTCCAGTGCGATTCTCTGCCGCAGAGCGCTCA
Source organism: Desulfobacteraceae bacterium 4572_123 (assembly GCA_002084545.1). Lineage (GTDB taxonomy): Bacteria > Desulfobacterota > Desulfobacteria > Desulfobacterales > 4572-123 > 4572-123. Next base: position 12,948 of record NBLJ01000025.1, read on the forward strand.
TTGAGGCCAGAGTTTTTACCGGCCGGCTGTTCTCGGACAGAGAGCCGGAAAGGTTTCTTTTCAGCATTTCCACGCGGGCTACGGCCTGGCGCTCGGCCGTTTTCAGTGCCGATACCTTGAGCGAGGAATAATAAAGATATCCGCCGGTTGAGGTGGATAAAAATGCCAGGAGAGATAAAACCAGCAATATCTGGCGAAGCTTCATGGATGAAATCTCCGGTTTACATCAAAACAGTATAGCTTTGACCTGATCGTTTCGCACGGCAGGATCAGGCAGGACATGAATTTTGATTATATTGTATTTTTTCTTCAAAATAGCGAGATTCCTGTTTTTTAATCCGCGCATGCGGGAAATACTGTGCGGGTGAACCATCAGTGTCACGGCGGAACCGCCGACGAGGGGGAATTTTTCCAGTAAGGCGGACGCCCGGTCAAGAAAAATTTCAGAATAGACCAGGTGACCAAAGGCGGGATGGTAAGGCCCTGCCAGAACGGTTGCCCCGCTGTCAAGATCCTCGGAAGCCTGGAGTCCCATTCTGATAACCGGAATATTTTGCCGGCTGAAAGCAAGATAAAGCTCTTTGACCAGGGTAACGCAGTCGTCCAGCGGCAGGGGGGAGTATTTTCCGGTCTTATACCATCGGGCCAGACGGCTGCCTTCAAGAACAAGGGTGGGATAAATCCTGACAAAAGCCGGTTTGAGGGCGGCAATTAAACGACCGGTAGCAACGGCCCGGCAATGGGTATCGCCGGGAAGCCCCACCATCATTTGAGCCCCGACTTCATAGTTACGTTCGTGTAAAAGAGCAAACGCATCGCAGGTGTCTTTTCCCGTATGGCCACGTTCGGCCAGGGTCAGTACCCGGTCGTCCATGGACTGGATGCCCAGCTCCACGGTCTTTACCGGAAAATCACTGATGATATCGAGCCGGGCCGTATCGATGGTATCCGGCCGTGTGGAAAACCGGATACTGTCAACCCTGCCGTCTTGCACAAACCGGGTGGTTTCGGCGAGCAGGCGCAAAATATCCTTGTATTTTAATCCGAGAAAATTTCCGCCGTAAAATGCCACCTGCACCACGGTGCGGTGGTCTTTTTTGTAGCCGAGGAACGTTTCAATCTGTTTTTCAAGTTCCGCGGCTAAAGGCAGGCGGGGTTTTTCCCCTGTAATGGACATCTGGTTGCAGAAAGCACACTGATGGGGACATCCCGCATGGGGAATGAAAACCGGAATAACCAGGGGGCGGTTTTGAGTTTTAGCGGAAATCGGCTCGAATTGCGGGCAAAACATATTACTCCTCTAATTCCAGGAGTTCAAGAGCCTGTCGAGCCGCATCCTGCTCTGCTGATTTTTTACTTTTCCCCCGACCCTCTGCATTAAGGCCCTGGATTGTAAGCCGTACGTTGAATACTTTATCGTGATCAGGGCCGCTTTCTTTAATAATTTTATATTGCGGTGTTGATTTGCAGGTAAACTGGGCCAGTTCCTGCAACCTGCTTTTATAGTCATGGTTTGACGAGGAGTGGATAATGGAAGAGAGCCGGGTTTGAAAGCGGCCGGCGATAAATGCAAAGGCGGCTTCAAATCCATTATCAAGGTAAATTGCGGCAATAAGGGCTTCAAAAGCATCCGCCAGAATAGAATTTTTATCCTGCCCGTGAGTCTGGATTTCTCCCCGGCCGAGTTGAATGAATTTTCCAAGCTCTACTGTCCTGGCGATGGAGGCCAGGGTGGATTCATTGACCAGGTTGGCCCTCATACGTGAAAGGTCTCCCTCGCGCAGGTCGGGATATTTTTCCATCAGCAGATTTCCGATGACAAGATTTAAAACCGCATCCCCCAGAAACTCAAATCGTTCATTGTCTCTCAAACCGATGGTGGTCTGTTCGTTTACAAAAGAGCTGTGCCGCAGTGCCTCGGCCGGCAGGTCGGGGTTTATAAATTGATAAGAAATGCTTTTTTCAAGATTATGAAGTTCGTCAGGTTCCATGAATTGTTCTTAATCGTTGTTTCAGGGATAATCGGTTTTTTAAGAGGCATTGATCAATTTTGTATAAATTTTATAAGGTATATGCAGATTTCCCCGGCCTCGGCCCATCTGGATCTGCGGTTTTAAGCTGCCGTGAAAATCGGTTCCGCCGGTTATCAAAAGCCCGTGGTGTTTTGCAAGGGCTGTATAAGCAGCGGTTAAAGAGGCGGAATGCTCAGGATAAAGGACTTCCATCCCCTTAAGCCCCATTTTTTTTAATATGCCGATCAGATTTTCCAGAGATGCATCGGCCTTGAACTTAATAAGGACGGGATGGGCCAACACCGGAACGCCTCCGGCAGCCAGGATAATTTCGATAGCCTCGCGGGATTCCATCCGATATTTATCTACATATGCCGGCCGGCCGGTGCCCAGGTATTTATCAAACGCCTCGTTTATGGATGAAACAATGCCTTTTTTTACCAGTGCTTCGGCAATATGAGGCCTTCCCAGTTGATTCTGGCCGGGTTTGAGCTTGATATCGTCCGCGGTTAAAGAGGCGCCCAGTTCGTTTAAAATGCTGATAATGCGCGGGTTTCTGTTTCTTCTGGCTTCTTGTAGTTTTTGAAGTCTCTGATTTAATTCCAGATGTTTTAAATCAATGCCATATCCCAGAATATGGAGGCTTCCTGAACAGGGACATGCCGCCGGAGGGTTGGCACTTATTTCAACACCGGTCAGAAAGTCAAGCGCATCAGGGATATCGGTATCCAGAGCCCTGCGCGAGCCTTCAATCGTATCGTGATCGGTAATTGCAATCGCCCTCAAATGCAGTTTTTCAGCCATGGCAAGGATTTCAGCGGGCGTAAGGGTGCCGTCGGAGGCGGTTGAATGAATATGAAGGTCAATTCCAGGGGCAGGATTACAGTCCAAGGGCTTTTTCCTGTGCCTCTTCTTTAACCTTACAGTCTATACATTGTGTGGTGACCGCGCGGGCTTTTAGCCGCTTGAGGGAAATCTCTTCCCCACAGCTTTCGCAAATACCGAAGGTACCTTTTTCAATACGATTCAAGGCTTTTTTAATTTTTTTAATAAGCTTGTGCTCGCGATCTCTGATACGCAGCATGAAATTTCTGTTGGCCTCGAGTGAAGCCCGGTCTGTGGGGTCCGGAAAATTTTCTTTCTGCGTGATCATGCCTGAAACAGTATCATCTCCGTGGTCCACAAGTTCCTGAAGCCGACTATTTAATAATGTTTTAAAATATTCAATATCCTCTTTTTTCATAATCAGACCCTGTTGTTATATTATTTAAACCTGTTCCAAGTATCAAAAGAAAAATAAAATTAATACAACCTTCTATGAATGTAAAGAAAAAAAATTTCAGCGCTAAAACTATCCTGTTTTAAGTTGAGTTTATACGGTTTAATGTGCTATACTGCAATGGTTTATATATCTGATCGTTTTAAAAATAATTTCTTAAAAACATTTAACAAAGAGGATAACGGTGATGGGCGAGGGTGAAAAAATGTATGGTCCCCGGTACATAACCATAACCATACGGACAACCGACGGATCAACCCTGCAGGGCAGGGTGAATATTGCGTCAAAGAAAAGGGTTTCAGACCTTTTTACCGACAGCAGTGAGCAGTTTATCGTAATGATTAACGTGTCTTCCAGGAGAGGCAGTGATAAAACACTGTTTGTGAATAAGAACCATATTGTCTGGGTAGAGCCCGAGGATTGATGGTTTCAGGTTTTTTTATTCGTTCAGGTTAAAAAGCCTTCGGGTCATATCCAGGTAAACCGCATTATCGATATGGTTGCTTTCGTTTTTTAAAAGATGGATCGGGTCATGCAGGATTTTGTTCACCATGGCGTTGGTCATTTTTTCAAGAGCCATGCAATCGGCATTCGAAAAATTACGCAAAGAAGCGGTTTTGTTGAGTTCGTTGCGGGCAATTGCCTCCATCTTGTTTTTGAGGGCCACGATGGTCGGAACGACCTCCAGATTTTCATACCATCTCCGAAATCCTATAACCGCTTCATCGACAATTCTTTCCCCTTTTAATGCTTCCATGTTCCGGTCGTCAATGTTTTCATCCACGATTTCTTTTAAGTCATCAATATCATATACATATGCATTGTTAAGACGATTAATTTCCGGATCTATGTCCCTGGGAACAGCTATGTCGATGAAAAAAACAGGGCGGTTACGCCGGGGCCGCATTATTTTTTTGATCTGTTGATGGTGAATGATAAAGCCGGATGCACCGGTTGAGCTGATGACGATATCCACCTTTTCCAGATAGCTGGGAATTTCATCAAATCGCAGAGCCTTGCCGTTGAACCGGCCTGCCAGTTTAACGGCTCTTTCAAATGTCCGGTTAGAAACAAAAACGCAGCCGACCCGGTTGCGAAGCAGGTGTTCCACGGCCAGTTCCGCCATTTCACCGGCTCCCACAAGCAGAACCTCTTTATTTTCCAGGTTGCCGAATATCTTGCGCCCCAGTTCTATGGCTGCATAGCTGATGGAAACCGCATGGTCCCCTATGCCTGTTTCCGTGCGAACGCGTTTGGCAACGGAAAAAGTGCGGTGCAAAAGCCGGTTGAGAATCACACTCGTGGTTTTTTTGTCGGTAGCTGTACGATAGGCTTCTTTTATCTGGCCCAGAATTTGTGGTTCGCCCACCATCATTGAATCCAGGCTTGACGCGACTTTGAAAAAATGGCGAACAGCTTCATCTCCCACATGGAAGTAAAGCGAATCCTCAAATTGGGACAGGGGCAGATTTTTAAAACGGCAGAAAAAAGATTTGGCATCCTTTAGAGCCTCTTCCGGGTTATTGCTGGTCATCAGAATTTCAACCCGGTTGCAGGTGGATACGAGGACAACTTCATTAATGGAAGAATGCTGCGGCAGTGACTGAAGGGCGCTTGACTTTTCCTCTTTGGAAAAAGCCAGGCATTCGCGCAATTCCACCGATGCGGTTTTATGATTTAATCCTATTAGTACAATGGTAAGCATAATAATTTTGAATTGTTTACCAGCGGGTAAATTCTCCGTGATGACCTTCAAGTAAAAAATTAACGCCAAAAAAGGTAAAAAGCAAAACGGCAAATCCGATTATGGACCAGATAGCTGCCTTACGTCCTCTCCATCCCACGGTCAACCGTTCGTGCAGCAGGACGGCATATAATATCCAGGATATACCGGACCAGATTTCCTTGGGGTCCCAGCCAAAAAATCTGCCCCAGACCACTTTGGCGTAAACAAGGCCGGTGATCAATCCGATGGTCAGAAGAGTAAAACCGGCGGCAATGCAGGCATAACCGGTTGTGTCCAGCAGTTCCAGAGAGGGCAGACGGTTGAAAAAAAATCCGCGCTGTTTGGTCTTGATGGCATGTTCCTGGGTCAGATATAAAATTCCGGCGGCACAGGCCAGGGCAAACATGGCTTCACCGCTGAATACTGTAACAATATGTAATACAAACCAGAAATTATTGAAAATCGTTTTTACCGGCATCGGTTCCCAATTGAGCCCGGATACCTGGATCATGATCAGACCGGCCAGAGGGGCTGCAAAGATGCCCATGACTTTCAATTTGAATTTAAACTGGAAATAGATAAAAGACGCGGACAGGGTCCAGCCGGCAATCAACAGGTTGCCGGACAGGTTGCCGGCCGGCAGGTGCCCTGACTTTATCAAAGCCAGCGCAAGGATGATTGAATGAGAAAAAAAACCGGTTAAAAACAGGCCATATCCGGTTTTGTGCAACCGATCCTTCTGCAAAAAAAGATATGTCAGATATGCAGCCGAACTCAGCAGATACATTACAACGGTTAGGATAATAAATTTTTCCATATATTACACCCCGTGATCCTGTGAATCCGATGTGGTCAGCCCCTCAAATGTATACCCCTGCCCGAGAACCGTAAATAAAAGTGCATCAATGGCCCGGATATCTTCATTGCGGATATGATCGACAAGGTTGCCGTCAATCAGTCTTTCAAAAAGGTGTTTATGAGCTTCGGGGGCATGTTTCATGCTCAGCAGCTTTTTCCGGACAGCGCCCATCAAACGCAAAAAATCCGCATATTCCCCTCCAAACTCATTTTCAAGGTCGGTTTTAAGTTTTTTGGCAAATGCCGGACTTTTACCCGAGGTGGATACAGTTAACACCAGATCGCCACGCCGGATTATGGCGGGAAGAATAAAATTGCATACCTTTGGACGATCGGCAATATTGCACAGCATATTTACTTTTTCGGCATCTTCGCTGATTCGACGATTTAAGTCCTCATTATCGGTGGCACCTATGACAAGGAACATATTATCAAGATCAGTGGATCGATAAGGTCGCTGTTTGATCGTAATAGCTGTATTTTTTGACAGGAGCTGCAATTCATCTTCAACTTCCGGGCTGATCACCGTGACGGAAGCTCCGCACTCAATCAGTGTTTTTACTTTGCGGAGGCCCACCCGGCCGCCGCCCACAACCAGGCAGTGCCTGTTTTTTATATCAAGATTTACAGGATAATAGCGCATGCTTCAAATAATTCCCTGATCCGGGCAAACCGGAACTATAATAATTGAAAATTAATATGTGACAGTCTATAGCACATGGATCGGGCAAATAACGGCTAAATCCTGATAGTCAGCAAGTCCCGGGCCAGATGCAAAGGGCCGGCATATGTCCCGCGGCACTGTTTTTTTATATCCACGGTATCGCAGGCCGGATAAAAATGAGTCAGAACCAGTTGCCGGACAGCGGCCCGGGATGCAATTTCACCTGCCAGGCAGGGAGTCAGGTGCCCTTCTGTTTTTTGTTCATCCGGAAATGCCGATTCGCAAATGAAAAGATCCGCATTTTTTGCCAGGGCGACCAGGTTGTCGCTGACATCGGTATCGCCCGAATAAACAATTGATTTGCCGCGGTTGTCGGTTATACGAAATGCGACACTCTCTTTTCGGTGTTCGACCGGACACGATTCCACGGCAAAATCCGCAAAGCGCCGCGTATCATGGGATGTGTTGCTGAACTCGATTATATCCACGATACCGGGAGCCAGTTCGATCCAGTCTCCATAAACATTTTGAAGAAGGTCGTAAAAAGAGACAAACCCCTTGCCGGCGATGATGGTAAGCGTCTTTTTACGCTTACCTTTATCCGGATATTTGGTGGCAAACAAAAAAGGCACCAGTTCCCCGGAATGATCAGGGTGAAAGTGGCTCAAAAAAATATGAGAGATATCAAAAATCGAGTGACCGGCTTCGAGCAATCGGCGCATGGTGCCTGGACCGGCATCGAAAAGCAATTTTTGCAGAGAAGGTACACAGGTTCCTGATCCCAGGATAGTTACCTCTGTGTGGCTGTTTTCGGTATTCATTTCAGGCAAAGTCCGTTTTAAATAATTTCGTTGTTTCTTACTGCGGACAGGGAATTATTTCAATCAAATTCTAAATTCCCTGCGATTATCAGGCAAAAAATGGGGCATTCCTTTTTCAAATGCTGCTGTTTTGCCATGAAAATTCATTGCTATTTTTCCACCGGCAGTAGTAAATTGCCGGACAAGAACAAATATTCAAGCTGGTCCGGAAAAACCGTCGCTGTTGAAAAGGGTAAGGCCGCAATCAACAAATCGCGAGTACAAAATTGCAATGGAGCTTGAATGTCATCCTCGTACTGTTTATCGGGATCTTGAAGCACTTGAGCTGGCCGGCTTTCCCGTGTATACCGACTGGAAAAATGGAAAAAATTTCTGGTTTTTGCTGGATACGGCTAAAAATTCCATTCCCATACCATTAAACCTGACTGAACTCATGGCCCTGTATTTCAGCCGGGACATGCTCAAAATACTCAAGGATACGGTGTTTTATGACGCCCTTAAATCCCTGTTTACGAAAATAAAGACAACTCTGCCGCCGGAATATATAAACTACCTGGAACAACTGGAGCAGAACCTGCATGTGGGGTTTTCACCCTATAAAAAATATGGGGAATTCCGAAAAAAAATAAGCCGGGTCAATGAGGCCATCAGCAGCAGGCACTATATTGAAATCGAATATTTTACCATGAGTCGCAAGCAAAAAAGCCAACGCCGGGTGGCACCCTATAAAATCTGGTTTTTCGATGGGACATTTTACCTGATCGGTTTTTGCTGCCTTCGCGGGGATGTCCGTATTTTTGCGCTGGACCGAATCAAAACCCTGGAGCAGACCTCTTTGCAGTTTGAAATTCCCGAAGATTTTAATATAGAAACTTTTATGCAATCCAGTTTCGGAATTTTTACAGGAAAGCCGGTCACCGTTAAAATACATTTTTCAGCGGACATTGCCGGTTATATCAGGGAAAAAACCTGGCACGCCAGCCAGGAAATCGATACTCGGGAGGATGGGTCCATTGTTTTCACCGCACGGGTTGCCGGTACCGATGAAATAAAATTCTGGATTCTACGCTGGGGCGGCAAGGCCCGCGTGATTGAACCTGAATCACTGCGCAATGAAATTAAGGCCGAGGCAAAGGCCATCCTGAAAAATTACCGGACTTCAGGGAATGTAAAACTATTGTAAAACCCGAGCTACCGCTTTACTTTCTTTCACTATTGCTTGATAAACGGGGATTCTTTACGGGCAATTGAATTCAGCCTCCGTCCACGAATGGAAAAATTTGTTTCAATATAAAATAGCGAACGCCTTATAGGTGAAAATTTTGACTTACACAATTTTTGATACCCCTGTCCTGCGTACACTGGTGCGCTGGACTTCCATTTTTATCTTAAAAATTGCCGGCTGGCACATTCAGGGCCGAATACCGGACACATCCCGGTTTGTTCTTATTGCGGCACCCCATACCTCGAACTGGGATCTTCCGATGACCCTGTTTGCCGCGTTTGCGCTAAAGGCCAAAGTTTACTGGATGGGCAAGGATGCTATTTTTCGTCCGCCCTTCATGGGCTTTTTCAAGTGGCTGGGCGGCATCCCCATCGACAGGTCCCGGGCCAACAGTGTCGTGACCCAGTCAATCGAACAGTTTAAAAAAAACAAAACACTGATCCTTACGGTCCCGCCGGCCGGCACCCGAAAACGGGTAATGTACTGGAAAACCGGTTTTTACCATATTGCCAACGGCGCACAGGTTCCCATAGTGCTCGGGTTTTTAGACTATCGCCGCAAGGTGGGTGGGATCGGGCCGACGGTCCTGCCCACCGGGGATATTGAAGCGGATATGGTTGCCATCCGGAATTTTTATAAAGACATCACCGGAAAACACACTCTGCTGTCAATTAACTCGGCAGGATGCAAGGAAAGCCCTGTGGCCTGAAGCACCGTCGCGTTTCCCCCAGCCATCCATCGGGGTGGAAGGGAGTCGTCCTGATTATTCAATCTTAGCAGGTTGCCAGAGTCATACAGATGAAAATCACCGATGTTTTGCTGGCCATTGTGGTGGCGCTTTGCTGGGGCTTTAATTTTGTCGTTATCAAAATCGGCCTGGATTCGTTTCCGCCGATTCCGCTGGTGCTGGTGTCGCTGATATTCGAAAAGGGGCAGGTCCAGGCACTGGCCAATATTTCCCTGACCGGATGGGGGGCGATTTTTTATACCGGATTGATTTCAACGGTACTGGCCTATTCCCTGTGGGGCAAACTGTTTCAGCGTTATTCCCCGAATGTAGTGGCCCCCTTTGCCCTGCTGGTGCCGGTTTTCGGTATCCTGTCATCGGTGGTGGTGTTAAACGAAACTCTTTCCGTTTTCGAGCTGACAGCCTCATGCCTGGTTCTGGCCGGGCTCTTTTTTGTGGTTTACGGAGTAAGAATATCCGAATTTGTCGCGGCCCGGTTAAACCTGCGATAATGGTCGTTCAATCGTTTGTCACGTTACCCATACGCCGGTTTCAGTCGATCCCTGGCTGCGGATTTTTAAAATTTCAGGGACCGGGCTGTATTCGTGAAAAGTTCTCGAACGCCTCACTTTCTCAGGGTTCTGCAGGAGGGCGTTTCTCGAAGGCTTGAATGCGTATTGATCCGCCTCGCGTTCAAACTTTCGGGAATAGGCCGGATTCGGAAGTATTCAGAGCCGCTGCCATCACCTCTCATTATTTATTTTTTGTATTTTGAAAAAAAACCTTGCTTTGCGGTAAAAACTGATTATTATAGTTCCAATCAAGTTAGGCCCGTCCACGGAAGGGCCGATTTCATTCTGCAAGAAAGACCCATTTTACAAAGTGGCGGCTTCGAGTATGAAATCTTGAAAAATACAAACGAAAGGAGACTGCTACAATGGAAACAGGAATTGTGAAATGGTTCAATGACAGCAAGGGTTTCGGCTTTATCGAAAGAGAAGACGGACAGGATGTATTTGTTCATCATACCGGAATCAATGCATCCGGATTCAAATCGCTGAACGAAGGCGATCGTGTTTCATTTGACGTTGAGCAGGGTCAAAAAGGCCCCGCAGCGACAAATGTAACCGTAGTCTAAGACTAAAAAACAGTTTTAAAACAACAGCAGCCGCATATCTTTTCAAGATTTGCGGCTGTTTTTTTTTGTCAATTCAATTTTAACCTGAGTTGAATAACGATTCCACTGTTGATTGATCACCTCGGGTTGCCGGGTATCCTTTCAAAACGATCTATAGGCCATTTCAGATCCACCTTGCCAGAATCAATCGAAGTGTTATATGTACTGATAAGTTCGATGACCGTGCCCATGCCGGTGATATTGGGTTAAAATAAACATGAATGGAGATTTTTTTTGAAAGCAGACCCCGGGAATGCCCGAAAAATCAAATCTGTTTTCCCTGTTTTATTGCTGATTATCGGCCTGACAATTGTTATGTCCCAGGATACATGGGGAGTTATCAGGGAGCCCGATGTCCGATTTTCCAAGGAGGAGAGGGACTGGCTTGCCGCGCACCCGGTCATTATAGCCGCCCCGGACCCGGATTTTCCACCAGTGGAGTATTATGATGAAAAAGGTCTATACCAGGGCATTGCCGCGGATTACATTGCGCTCATTGAAAAAAGGCTGAAAATTCAATTTAAGATCGTCCACCTGAAAAACTGGGACGAGGTTCTGGAAAAAGCACTGACCCGGGAGATCGATATGGTGACGGCGGCCACTCCAACACCCCAGCGTGAAAAGTATTTGCGATTTACAAGTTCCTTCATCGAACTGCCGGCGGCGATTATCGTCAGACAAAATGTCCGCAAGAATCTTGCGATGAATGATCTCCGGGGAATGAAGGTGACGACAGTCTACAGGTATGCCGGACATGATTATATCAGCAATATGTATCCGGACATGGCACTGGACCTCGTACCGGATGTCCAGACCGGATTGAGAAAAGTTTCATTCGGCATGGTGGATGCCATGGTGGCAAACATCGCGACGGCCTCGTACAATATCGAGAAGGAAAAAATAACCAATCTCCGCATAGCCGGGGAATCCGGGTTCGTATACCGCCTGGCCTTCGCCCCCTGCAAGGGCAATTGGGAACTAAACAATATCCTGGAAAAGGGCATGGCCCTGATCACTCCGGAAGAGAAGCAAAAAATTTATCGGAAATGGATCTCCCTTCAGCAGGATTCGCTGTTGAAAAACAGAAAATTCTGGATCAGCATCGGTGGCGGGCTCGCGACTGTTCTGCTGTTTACCGGCGGTATTCTGGCCTGGAACATATCCCTGCGGCATCGGGTTGAAGAAAAAACAGCGGCTTTAAAACAAAAGGTCATCGAACATCAGATAGCTGAAAAAACTATCGAGGAGAGTAAAACCCGCTACAGTCAGATTATCGATAATACCCGAAACGGGGTGGCCGTGCTCAAAGCCGTTGATGGCGGAGAGGATTTTATTTTTTTGGATTTCAATAAATCCGGTGAGACGATCGACAAACTCAAAAGGGATGCAGTGATCGGCCGTAGTATTCTGAAAGTTTTCCCCGCGTTGAAAACTTTCGGACTGTTTGAGGTGCTTCAAGGGGTCTGGCGTACCGGACGGCCGGTGCGGCACCCTGTTTCCCTGTACCGGGACAATCGAATTTCCGTATGGCGCGACACCTTTGTTTTTAAACTGCCTTGCAGTGAGATCGTGATGATTTATAGCGATGAGACGGAATTGAAAACCCTGCAGGCGGAAACCATGCGGGCGAACCATCTGGCATCCATCGGCGAGTTGGCCGCCGGTGTCGCACACGAGATCAACAACCCTGCCAACAGCGTGATTAACCTGGCCCAGATACTGATTAATGAATGCGCCGCCGAAAGCCTGGAGCGTGATGTCGCAGGCCGAATAGTCAGGGAGGGGAACCGTATCGCGGACATTGTGGGGAGTCTTCTTGCCTTTGCAAGGGATCGAAAAGGTCGAAAAAACCCCATAACCGTCAGGCGGGTCATGACCGAAACCCTCGCCCTGACCCAGGCGCAGATTCAAAAAGACGGTGTTGATCTGAAAATAGATGTTGCGGAGGATCTTCCATGTTTTATCGGGCATCTGCAGCAGATGCAGCAGGTTTTTTTGAATGTCATTAACAATGCGCGCTATGCCCTGAACCGGAAATACCCGGGCGGACATGAAAACAAGATTCTCGAAATTCTGGCTGAAATGGTGATCAACGACGGTAGGGCGTGGATACGCGTAACGTTTGCAGACCGGGGCATCGGCATCCCCGGCGATATAATAGAAAATGTCATGGATCCCTTTTTTACCACCAAACCCGCCGGTGTAGGCACCGGTCTGGGATTAAGCATCGGTCACGGCATTGTCAGCGATCATGGCGGCAAGCTGAGGATTGAGAGCAATGACGGAGAATATACCCGGATCATCATCGACCTGCCGGCTGGAGAAAAAAATGAGCCCAAGAATTCTTATTGTTGATGACGAGGAAAACCTCTGTTTTACCCTTGAAAGGTTTCTTCTGGCGGAAGGATACCAGGTTGCCACCGCCGGAGATTATGATGGTGCCCTGGCGGCTCTGGACCAAACCGATTTCGATCTGATTTTCGCCGATATTGTATTGAAGGGTAAAACCGGGATGGACCTTCTGGGAAAAATAAAAGCCGGAAATTTTCATGGTCAGGTGGTGATGATTACCGGAGTTCCCACCATTGATACGGCTTCAAAAGCCGTACGCCTGGGGGCCTTCGACTACATTCCCAAACCCGTCACTCAGGAAACCCTGCTTCGGGTGACCCGTGCTGCTTTGCGTCACAAGGCACTGCTGGATGAAAAAGACAGATACAGGTCAAATCTTGAAGCCATTTTCAAAAGTGTAAAAGATGCCATCATCACAGTGGACAAGGCATTGGTGGTGCTTGAGGTCAATGACGCCGCAAGGGACATTTGCGGGGTGCGCCGCAGTGAAATAATCGGCACGCGGCTGAATTCATTAAAGACAAATTGCAGCAACATCTGCATCGAAGCCCTCGAACATACCATTCGGGACAAGCGTTCCGTTGAAATACAGCGCATGGAATGCCGGTGTCGCCATCGTCCCGAACAGGTCGTGTCCCTGACTACCTATCCACTCATAAATCATCGGAACCAATTCACCGGTGGAGTGGTTGTTATTCGGGACGAAACCCGTCTGGCAGATCTGGAACGAAATCTGAAAGAACGCCGCAAATTTCATAACATTGTTGGTAAAAGTGAAAAAATGCAGGAAATCTATGCGCTCATCGAGGACCTGTCAAACGTCAGCACCACGGTTCTCATCACCGGGGAAAGCGGCACAGGGAAAGAGCTGGTGGCGGAAGCGATTCATTACAGGGGGCCCCACCCGGATCATCCTCTTGTAAAGGTAAATTGCGCAGCCCTTTCGGAGGAGCTGCTTGAAAGCGAATTCTTCGGCCATGTCAAAGGGGCTTTTACCGGTGCGGTAGCAGATAAAATCGGCCGGTTTCAGAGGGCCGACGGGGGGACTATTTTTTTAGATGAGATCGGTGAAATGACCCATCGAACGCAGCTTCATCTGTTACGCGTCCTTCAAGGCATGGAATTTGAGCGCGTCGGAGATTCCACGCCGATCAAAGTGGATGTTCGTGTGGTGGCTGCAACCAACCGGAATCTGACGGAATTGATTGCGCAGGGCAGGTTCAGACAGGATCTTTATTATCGCCTGAAGGTAGTGCAACTGGATCTCCCGCCCCTTCGGGATAAAAGGGAAGACATTCCGATTTTAACGGATCATTTTCTGAAACGGTTCAACACCAAATTTGCCAAAAAAATCACAGCCGTATCAAAGGATGTTCAGGCCATCTTTATGACGCATTCCTGGCCCGGCAATGTCCGTGAGTTGAGACATGCCATGGAGCATGCATCCCTTCTTTGCCGCGGCCGTACCATCACCGTAGATCATCTGCCGGCTGAATTAAAGGTGTTCAGATCGGAAAAAAAGGATGACGATTACGGCCGGGTGCTCCGCCATGCACTGGAAAAAACCCGCTGGAATAAAACAGCGGCGGCCCGCCTTCTGGGAATGAGCCGACAGAATCTTTACCGAAAGTTAAGAGAGTTTAATGTCATGGAGAATGATTCCTGAGCTTTGAACCGACACCTTCGGGTGTCACATTGTTACAAAGTGTAATATGAGATGTCCATGCATGTGCAGCACTGTAGTCACCCCCTCCTTGCCGCATCCGGATAAAAATTGTTTCCATATTTCTTTTTTTATTCCTCAACTCATATCAAGGTATATAGCTGATATTTCAGCAGAATATAGATAAATTCATTCGCCCCGCATGTTACATTCTGTAACATCAGCTCGTCTCACCCGGACCCGTCGCGCCATTTTACCTCATCTTTATTTCGTATCTATTTGATATTTAGGTACAATTTAAAAATTCGACTCCTCTCTTTCACCTGGCATAGTTTTTGATACTGAAATATTTATTTCCGTGATGCCAAATGTTCATGATTCGCCCACCGATATTTTATAGCAATTTTTTAAATACCACATCCTCTTGCGGCGGAAAAGCGGTAAAAAGATGTTGCCCGGTTATCACGGTTTGACCTGAACATTAAAATAATTAAGGAGAAAAAAATGAAAAAAAGTTTATTGATTCTATTTTTGAGTTTAATATTAGCCGTCGGTATGACCGCTCCTGGTTTTGCCGGAAAAAAGATCTGCAAGCTGGGTCACGTAAACTCGCCGGCATCTATTTTTCAGTTCGGCGCGGAGGCATTTAAGGAAGCCGTGGAAAAAGAGCTCCCCGACTGGACCATTGAATTATATCCTGCCGGGCAGTTGGGCGGGACCCTGGCCATGATTCAGGGTATGACCCTGGGGACGGTGGACATTTACACCGAATTTATCAGCGTTCTGGCCGATTTGGTTCCCGAATACAAGGTCTTTGCCGTACACTATAAATTCGATTCGGTGGATGAATACGAACTGTTCATGAATTCGGCAACCTTTGCCAAGATGAACGATAAAATGATCAAGATGAACGGCATCACCAATATCGGCAACATGCGCGCCGGAAGCGTATACAACCACTTCAGCAACAAACCGATGTATACCGTCGAAGATGCAAAAGGTGTTGTCAACCGTGTGGCCCAGATGGCGCCGCTGGTACAGTGCTGGCTGGCCTACGGCGCAAAACCGACGTCCATGGACTGGGGCGAGATCTATACCAGCCTTCAGACCGGTGTTATCACCTCCATTGACAACCCGATCCTCGACATGTACGATGAAAAATTTCATGAGGCCGTCAAGTATGTCAACATGACCAACAACCTTTATAATATGATTTCCTATAACACGAGCATGGCATTCTGGAAAAAATTAAGCGACAGGGAGAAGGATGTCTTCAGGAGAGCCATCAGGGTCGCCAGTATCAAAGGTGAGATGGAGGTGAAAAGACGGCTGGACGGTGTCAAGGCGGAGCTAAAAAGTAAAGGCATCAAAACCATCCAGACAGACCCATCCGGTTTCAAAAAAGCGGTACAAAGCAATATTAACACCATTCTTGCAGGTGATAAGGATGCCATTGCCGTTTACGAGAAAATCATGAACAAGGATTTCTAATCCAAAGTGACGGCAGTCACAGGCAGCTTACGAAATAAACGTTTCCTGCCGGGCCCTCGGTTTCGGCAGGAAACTACCGCTGTTTTTTTAAAAAAATGTCCCCTATAGCGAAGAAGGGAATATCTTTATCCTACCGAGAAAAATTGGGAGGCCCAATGAATATAGTTCAGGTTTCAGATAAAATACTGGATGCTATTAATGTCTTCATGGAATACCTGATGGGTATTTTGTTTCTGGCGTTGGTATGCATTACATTTCAGGAGGTGCTTCGGCGGTATCTGTTTAACGACCCGACCCATTGGGCCTCGGAAGCGTGTCGATTTCTCCTGATATGGATGACCTTTACGGGGGCCTGTATCGTCACCCGGCTTGTCGCCCATCTCACCATGGGGTTTACCATCCACCGGTTTGTCAGTAAAGCCACAAGTAAAGCTATCAAGGTGTTCATTTCCGCGGCGGCTGCCGTCAGCATGATCGTTCTGACGTACTACAGCGCTAAAGTCACACTGCTGGCGGGATACCGGCCGGCCCCCATGACGGGTATTCGCATGTACTACGTCTGGGCGGCACTTCCTTTTAACGGTACCATCATGTCCATCTATATGATTGCGGAGATGATGAAACATATTTTTTTGAAGGAAGAGGAGGTGTCCCCGTGATTTATATTTTTATCGCCATGTTTTTTTTCTTCTTTTTCGGTATGCCCATCGCATTCGGCATATTATCCAGTACCATCTATTACCTCCTTTTCTCCGGGCAATCCCGGGAATTGCTCGCTTTTTCAACCCGGGTGATATCCGCCTCCGATTCTTACGTCCTTTTAGCCGTTCCTTTTTTCATGCTGGCGGCCGAGTTGATGAACGAAGCGAAGATAACCGACCGGATTTTCTCCTTTGCCAAATCCCTGGTGGGGCACATTCCCGGAGGATTGGGGCATGTCAATATTATGGCCAGTATCATCTTTGCAGGTATGTCCGGCTCCGGACTGGCCGATACGTCCGGTTTGGGAAAAGTAGAAATTAAAGCCATGAAGGACGAAGGTTATGATCCTGCCTTCAGCGCCGCGGTGACCGCATCTTCGGCTATTATCGGTCCCATCATCCCGCCCAGCATCTGCATGGTAGTAGGTGCCGTGGTGACCAACACATCCGTCGGCCGGATGCTGGTGGGCGGCATCATCCCTGGTTTTATGATGGGGGCCGGCCTTATGACGGTGGTTTATTTCCTGTCTAAAAAGAGAGGCTATCCAAAAGCCCCGCGGGCGACCATGAAAGATATATGGA
>NBLJ01000129.1 GCA_002084545.1 Desulfobacteraceae bacterium 4572_123
AGACTTATCAGCCCCTGCGTATAATCTTTATCCGAAGCAAAACTTTCTTCATTTCCATCACGCTCATCCTTATGCGGCGGCACAAAACAGACCGAATTTTTCCATACAAAAAGGACAGCCAGCAGAACAACTCCGGTTACAAACCAGTGGAACCTGTATTTTCTGACAAAATAAACAACACCAAAACTCTTATTAATTCCGAAATGCGTCTCATCAAAGAAAGCCTTTGAATTAAACCCCATAAAGTAGGCAAGTAGTTCAGGATGTCTTTGGGCACGAAGCGCTTCATTGCTAAAAAAATATGAGTCTGAAGAAAGCACAATTGTTCCTTTGCCGAACTTTCTTTCAATAATAACAGGACTATCACCTGAAGCATAAATTACTTTCCAAAAATCGGAAAGGTCATCGAAATACTTTACTGTATGCAAGGGAACATGGTCATGCAGGCCTTTGATGTTTGATTCTGCTTTAAAAGAATTCTTTTTATTTTTTTCTTCCGTTTCATCATATCCAATACTTACACCCCAGCGCTCGGACAGGGAAACGAACTTATCATCTTTTGCCGGGCAATTATCTTTCTCCTCCTTTAGATTGTTTTCTCTTGAATCTTCTGAAGCTTTTTCTTCACATAAGGGCTTTAACGGATTTTTCATTATCGGGAAAAAGGCTATAATTAGGCGCCCACCACTTCTTGCTATGTGTTCAAACGATTTGAGAAAGTCTTTGTAAACCGAATCAGAAGTAAATATTTTTGCTCCGAGATAAAAGAAAGTAGTATCCTTTCCGGTCTTTATCTTTGATAATGGGCGATAGTTACGCCTGGCAACGATATTCTCCAGGTTATCCAGGCTCTCGTAAAATGCTCTCGTTCCAAGAGGGTCGGTGCGTAAAGAAGAATAGGCAGGATAAACATCACCTGCTTCGAAGCGAAGCAGGAAAAGATTAACAACGCCAATTATAAAAACAGCAATTAAAAAGGCTGAAAAGACAAAGCGCAATTTCTTATTTTCCGGCAAGGGCCATTATCCTTTCCTGAGTTGCAGCAAAGCTGTTTAGATCAGATTTTGTTATATGATACATGCCGTACCAGACCCTGTCGAAAAAAGATACTATTTGAGAAAATGCCGAAGCTCATCCGCTCTTACACCGTCATCTTCAATATCCGGAGTCGGTACAACAGTCTCTATGACTGCTTTGACCACAGAGGGA
This sequence comes from Desulfobacteraceae bacterium 4572_123, assembly GCA_002084545.1. GTDB lineage: Bacteria > Desulfobacterota > Desulfobacteria > Desulfobacterales > 4572-123 > 4572-123. The sequence goes on from NBLJ01000129.1 coordinate 1,210, forward strand.
TGACGTTTCTTCAAGGTTTTCCAAAAAATATAGCCGAGCAACAGGCCTGAAAATGCAAGGAGAATAACCAGAAATAAACGTGTCGAGTAAATCCAGTCTTTATTTGAAGGATCTGTGCCGGGCTCCTTGCCTGGAAAAAGTTTAATTAACCAGTCAACAATTTTCTTTATCAACCCCTTTACAACCTTAAACCCTTTTTGCAGCAAATCACCAATCCATTTAATAACCATTGAAAAGGGGCCCGAGTAATCTTCATCTTTTTCTTTAAGCCTTTCACGGGGCATTCTCCAAGTAAATTCCCGCCTGTTTATAATTTCTTCAATGGAACGGTTCAATTCGTCCGGGGATATTGAAATGGAAGCAGCCGGATCATTTAAATAGTGGAGCTGCGCCTTTTGGGCGGCAACAGCATTAAAAGATGCCACAAAAAGAATAAATGTTAAGATTGCGATAAGGGTCTTTTCCGAAATCATAAATTTATGTAATGATGTAAGCGTTGACGGAACGTTGAAGTAAGCGTTCACAGGTGCTGCATATGTGCGTGCTCAGGACGACCAGCTATAGTCTACTACTATGCTGGTTGCCCTGAGCGCGTGCAGATGCGGTGCCTGTGAACGCTTACATTTAATTCAATGCGAATGTCTTCCCCAGTTGTCAGCGCTGCTCCATAAAAGCATCTAAGCGCATAAGCGGTCTTAACAATCGGATCTATACATAAGTAAGTCATTCCAATAGTTGCAATAAGAAAGGTTGAATTAAAAAAGCTAATTCCACTTAATGTAAATATTGTCTCAAAACCAAGAAATTTTTTTAAAATATGCGGAAGAATAAAAATTGAAGTCGCCAGATTTAAAAATACAATTAAAGCAAAAACCAAAAAAACAAGTATTAAAATGTGATTTTGTTTTGGCCACAGATTTGCAAAACGCCAGGATTTCTTACACAATGTTTTTATATCATCTTCTCCAAAAAATGCCTGTGCTGAAACATTCTGATAAAAAGCAAAGCACCATGCAAAAGGAATTGCCATAATCAAGGCCACCGGCAGTATTAAAAAGGAGGAAGAATGGATAAATGCCTGCGTTGCTGCAAGATTAACAATACGTTCAAAAGACCACGAGCCTGCCTGCGCATCCAGGATTTGTTCTCGTACTTTGACAACAAAAACAGCGTGCCAGCATTTCATCCATATAAAGAGAATGGCAAGACCGAGCGCTGACACGGCACAATACTCCCGGGCAAAAGCGCTGCGGCTCATATCCCCCCAGAAATAAAGCAGCCCTAAAACAAATGGCATGCTTCCGATGTAGTAAACGGCAAGAAGTGAGGCCGATGAAAGGCGCAACAGATGTATCGATTCTTCCAAAATCCTGATTGCGCTTTTGCGCTGCTTTCCCTTTGCTTGTTTCATCCCCACCACCCGGTCTGCCATAGCGTTCCCTCATGAAAAGAAGACGGAAGCCCAAGCAGGGCCTGGCCAAGATAATAAAAAAACATCCAGATAATGATTCCACCTGCAAGAAACTGCCATATCCTGACCAGCCCATAGAGTTTAAACGGTCTGAATAGAGACCGGCTGTGTAATTTGCTAAGACATGAAGCGCAAAGGACACGATCTTCGTGTTCGGTAATACATTCCCTGCAGAAATAACGTCGGCATTGAGGACACCGAGCCACAGCTTCCCGCTGCCTGTGATTATTACATCGCTGATGAGCCAGGTTCTGCATAATTTGATTTATCCTCTCCTTGAAATAATCAGGCCTGATAAACCGATAATTAAGGAGCTGCATATAGAAAATATATAAACACCCATCATCATCGAGCTATCCCATGGCGACATCTGCGACATGGCTTTAATCAGTTCCCACTGATTATGTGACATTTTAGGGTTACGAAAAATAACAACAAAGTAATAAATATATCCTATAAACATATTTATGCATAAATAGACAAATGCGGTCCAGGTTATCATACGTATAGAACTTTTCAAATTGATTCCGTGCTGTCTGACAAGCGCCATAATCACCAGTACGCAGGCCGCCATGGAGATAGTGGTTCCAAAGAGAGTAATTGCGACATGATTATAAAAGAAATCTAAATAAGTCACAAGGCCATCAAAAATTAATATCGCAAATAAAATCTTATGTACCTTCATACCATCCTGTCCGGTGGGCAGATAAGGCATTTTCGTGTGCTCAGGAGATATTTTGAGTGTTGGAGCTTTTACCCCTTTTTCTATAATATCTTCACGTGCAAGTTTCCCCTGTTCATGTTCAATGATCAGCCGCAATCTATTCATAACTTTTTTTGCAGTCTTTAGTCGATACAAAGAATAAAGTTTCTCGGTCTGTACTGCGGTCTGTAGATGGGATACACACGTGGGCCCCCTTAGCCAGTTAATCATAAGAAAAATGGCCATTAAACCGGCCATACTCCAGTTAAAGATCGACCAGCCGCCTTTCAAGTACAGGGCCATCAATGAAAAAAGAATACAAAAAATAGACAAAATCAGATTTTGAATTTTCCCGGTAGCTGTTTTTCGGGTAATAACAGCCTGGATATCTTTAAAATAAAATCGTTTATAATCTTCAATACCAAACCTGGAAAAAATATAAAGCAAATGGTCATATCCCAGCCAAAGTGAATAATATCCTATTAGGAAATTCTTTTTCTTCCCGGGTAGTCGTGTGTATTCCTTTGAAGCGTTTGACATCTGTTTATCCGATAGTAATTGCTTTTAACCCTTTATCCTTTTAAATGAATTTTACCACGGATTTGCACGGAAATTACACAGATAATAAAAAACCAATATTCAGTAGATCTCCGTGAAAATACGCCTGCCCTGTTGAATGTTAAACCTATTCAACCGGGGTGGTAAACACTTTCATAAATTGGCACCATCACAAAATCAGGCTGGCAAAAAAGAAAGTCCAGCCTGTTACCTGTAGACTTGCAATCACAAATGCCGCTATAAAACGAATCCTGCTTCTGCGAACTATACTGCCGGGAGCTTTCCAGTAGCGAATTGTAATGAAAAGAACTATGGGAGCCGTCAATATTGTGAGCCAGAATCCAAACATTGGAACAATGGCTATAAGGAGTGCAATTTTGTCGTAGCAGGTCCTTTGGTCTTCGAGGCTTTTTATTTTGCGTTTTGTTCTGCCTTTTTCCAGGCATGAAGGGCAAAGGTGTTTTTCATTGAGCTCAACATCACACAGGTCGCACAAAAATCGTCCGCAAAGGGAACAGACAATTACCGCTTTTTTTTGAGGATGATAAAAACAACTCGCCTCACTTTCCTCCAGCAACACTTCTCCGGATTTACCGGCGGGTATTTTCCTGAACATTGCAGGAAAAATATCCGCTCGCAAAAGCGAGTTACATGAAGGACAGGGCATCAGCTCGTATCTGTTTATTACTTCCCTGTCAAGTGGAGTATTGCATTTTGTACACGAAATCACGGTTGACATTCTTTTCCCTTATCACTTTGAGACCTTTGAAAAATGGTAATTTTCAAAGTCTGCGCTTATCTGCAAAGGTCTCACTTTCTTATCACACGAGTTTCGCAAATCCTATCATGAAGGGTCCGTTTCTCATCGTCAAAAGCAGCCATCAGAAAACCGATTCCCAGAATCATTGAGCTTATCCACTTTGCAAAATATCGTCCAAGTGCCTTGGAATAGCTCACCTTGCCTCCATCTGGTTCAACAATCTTTATCTTACATGCCATTTTACCGGGAGTTGCCCCAAACCTGCCCACAAACCAGATATCGTAGGCGGCACTTATGACAAATGAAAGGAGGGTTATGATCACCTGGCTAAAAATAAAATAAGACGAGTAGGGTGACTCGCCGGACACTGATGGCATTACTGTTGCAGTTATAATTCCAAATACTCCATAAATGACCATTTGAACAACCCACAAAATAATTCCATCAATAAATATTGCTCCAAATCGAATCCAGAACCCTGCATATTCCATAATACCGGCGACACTCACACCCTCTTTAATTTTTTGTACAAATACCGGCTTGCAACCTGCACACACTTTTGCATTCTCAAAGCTTATCATTTCCTCTTCAGGAAATGTCCTGCCACATTCAGAGCATACCGCCTGTCCTGGACCAACTTCCTTCTGCATCTCCTGGGAACTGCTTTCTTTTTTCTTTGTAAGCTTGCCCAATTCCTGCCAGTCTTCCATTCCCGGACGCCATACCAGGGTCTTTGAATTGATCTTTTTGGCTTGCACCAGGGATCGAAGTTCTTCTTTACTAATCGGACCAACCTTGCGTTTACCTTCAGCGTAGTACCAATTCATGACATTATCCTTCTTATAAAGTTTATTGAATTCGTAAACAGAAATTTACAAACTTAAAAATTCTTTGAATAGGCGTCCGATGGCGTCGTTCCAAGGCTCATATACAAGACGTAGCGGTTTTTCAGGGACGAGACTTGTAGTATGTCAAGTTCCAGAAAAATCGCTACAACGCAGTAGATGAGACTTTTTACGACGCCATCAATATTAAATCAAACAACATTTTTTTATGCGGGAGTCTTATAAGGTTTTTTCGGAAAACACAGTTCAAAGGCACCCTTATCTTATATCGGCCTTTTTTTTAAAAAACCTAAATCATTTTAATGCAGTATCTGGCTCAGGAAGAGTTTAGTTCGATCTTTCTGGGGATTATCAAAAAATTCATCCGGCGTATTTGCTTCTATTATTTTGCCAAAATCCATGAACAGAACCCTGTGGGCAACGCTCTTTGCAAATCCCATTTCATGAGTAACCACAATCATGGTCATACCTTCATGCGCCAGTTCAATCATGACGTCCAGCACTTCAGAAATCATTTCGGGATCAAGAGCAGAGGTGGGCTCGTCAAACAACATGATTTTAGGATTCATGCACAGGCTGCGGGCAATGGCTACGCGCTGCTGTTGACCTCCTGAAAGCTGGCCCGGATATTTCTTTGCCTGTTCTGCAATGTGCACCTTTTCAAGGTAATGCATGGCTTCTTTTTCCGCCTCGACCTTCGGTGTCTTTCTTACCCATATGGGGCCCAGAGTCAGGTTGTCGACAATGGTAAGGTGGGGAAAAAGATTGAAATGCTGAAAAACCATGCCTACTTCTGTACGTATCTTTTCTATATTCTTTATATTGTTGGTCAGTTCAATCCCGTCTACTAGAATACGACCCTTTTGATGTTCCTCTATGCGATTTATGCAACGGATCAGAGTCGATTTCCCCGACCCGGACGGACCGCATATAACGATACGTTCCCCTTTACCCACTGTTAAATCAATGCCCTGAAGTACATGGAAATCGCCAAACCATTTGTGCATCTTGATGATTTCTATCATTTTTTCATCAAATGTTTGGAGTTCTGCGGTGTTTGATAATTCTTCGTTCATGTAAGTTTCTCCAGATTATTAAAACCTTATATCAAATAGCCATGTTCATAAATTTAATGATGTATTATTTTTATCGACAATATGATTTATAAGTATCTATAGTCATCAATTTAGAGCGCTACGCTTTAGGCTTAAATCCCCGGCTGGCGGACACTCCTCAAGGCCAAAGGCCGCTCATCAAAGCCCGCAGAACTGCTCCTTAAGTCACTATGTGACGATCCTTCTTATCTTATGTTGAAAGTTCCCTTTCCAGCTTACGACTGTAATTTGACATGAATAAACAACACATAAAATAGATTAAACCGATAAAAATATAAGCTTCTGAGGAAAATCCCATCCATTCCGGATCAGAGAGGCGGGATTGTGTCGTCTTCAGCAGGTCATATAGTCCAATAATCACCACCAGGGATGTGTCTTTGAAGGCAGAGATAAGCTGACTGACCGTGGGTGGGATTACAATTTTTAACGCCTGGGGCAGGATAACCAGTCGCATGGTCTGGTAATAATTCAACCCAATAGACTCTGCAGCCTCGTATTGCCCTTTGCTCATACCCTGAAGTCCACCCCGGACCACTTCGGCAATATAAGCCGCGGTAAACAAAATGATAGCGACCTGAGCCCGGATAATCATGTTGATTGTTATGCCTTCGGGTAAAAACAGGGGAAATACCACCGAGGACATAAAGAGCAGGGTAATCAACGGTACCCCGCGGATTAGTTCGATATATACTATACAGATCGTCTTTATGGCAGGCATCTTGGATTGGCGACCCAGGGCAAATAAGACACCGAGAGGATATGCGGCTGTCAGTCCGAAAACAGAAAAAAGAAGTGTCAGCGGCAATCCCCCCCATTGATCGCTGGCTACCGTTGTCAGCCCGAATAGTCCGCCTTTCATCAACAGGCCCATGATAAAAAGACCGATAATCCATGCGTAAGCAAGGGGCTTTTTCCAGTGGTTTCGATTCTGGCTGTAATAAAGAAGCCCCGCTAATAGGATCATCGCCACTAACGGGCGCCACTGCAACTCATAGGGAAAGAAACCGAATATGATGAACCTTATATTTGCAGGGATGATAGACCAGCATGCACCGCCTGCTTGATGACATTCAGCTCCGGTGGAAATCCATAAACTGTCGATAAAGGCCCATTGGATAAAGGATGGCACAATTTTCCAGAGAAAATACAAGGTAACAATGGTAAGAATGGAGTTAAAATATCCGTTAAACAGGTTCGATTTCATCCATCCTATAACGCCCACACTGATAACCGGTGGTTTTACCTCTTCTGCCTTTATATTATTAACCGTTTTTTCCATTAGCTAATCATGACTGTTGCGACTTGCACCTATCTTTCAACAAGAGCAACTTTTTTATTATACCAGTTCATAAAAGTGGATGTGGTCAGGCTAAAAAAAAGATACACGACCATCATCATTGCAATACCTTCTATTGCCTGTCCGGTCTGATTGATCGTTGTCCCGGCCACAGACACAAAATCCGGATACCCGATGGCAACCGCCAGGGAACTGTTCTTGGTCAGGTTCAACATCTGACTGGTCAGGGGGGGAATGATCACCCGCAAAGCCTGGGGTAATATGACCAGGTTTAAAATCAGACCGGGTTTAAGGCCCATGGACATGGCGGCTTCTGTTTGCCCGTGACTGACCGACTGTATTCCGGCACGAACGGCTTCCGCTACAAATGCGGCAGTATAAAAAACCAAACCAAGTAATAGCGCGGTGAATTCCGGGCTGACATTAATGCCGCCTTTGAAATTAAATCCTGCGAGTACAGGAACATCCATTGCCGTCGGTGCTCCGGCCAGCCACCAGGTAATCACAGGAAGCCCAATAATAATTCCTACAGCCACACGCAAAACAGGAAAAAGCTTCCCGGTTGTTTCCTGCCTTTTTCTTACCCATCGACGCAACAGATAAACCAGGGCACAACCGACTAAAAAAGCCATAGCTATGTATTTGTGAGCCGGATGCGACTGTGGAACGGCAAAAACCATTCCGCGGTTGCTCAAAAAGATACCGGTAACCGGGCTCAAAGCCTGTCGTGGGGATGGAAGGATTTCATAAACTAACTGAAAAATAATTGATCGCTTGGCGGGGTCATGGAAAAAAGGAACTTTTTCCGGTATGTTGCCGGCTGTCGCACCGGTACTGATTTCTTGCATTGTTTATCTTTCGGTGAAATCAGGTATTCAGGTTGAAGACCGAAGGCTGAAGTGACCTAACAGCCTTCAGCCTTCAGTCTATTCACCTGAATTATATGTCAATTACTTAAACGGAGGAGAATACATTAAACCACCGTTTGTCCACAGGGCGTTCAAACCGCGTTTAATTCCAAGCTTTGTTTTTACACCCACATTCCGCTCAAACACTTCACCATAGTTCCCTATCTGCTTAATTATATTATAGGCATATTTTTCATTAAGCCCAAGGGCCTTGCCGTTTCCTGGGGAAACGCCAAGAAAACGCTGGATTTTCGGGTCTTTGCTTTTTAGCATTTTCTTGACGTTTTTCGAAGTAATTCCCAATTCTTCAGCATTGATCATGGCAAGCACGGAATAGTTGACAATATCTTTCCACTGGTTGTCACCATGGCGGACAGCAGGGGCAAGGGGTTCCTTGGAAATGATTTCAGGCAAAATAACATAAGCCTTGGGGTTGGGAGCCACTGCCCGGGTACCGGCCAGTTGAGAGGCGTCAGATGTCAGGCAGTCACAACGCCCTGCAAAAAATGCTTTGGCAAGCTCAGCCGTGTTTTCAATCACAACAGGTTTCATCTTCATCCCGTTTGCACGGAAGTAATCCGCTACATTCAGCTCGGTGGTTGTTCCCGGTAATACACACACCGTAGCTCCATTAAGCTCCTTGGCACTTTTTACACCCAGTTTCTTGGGGACAAGAAAGCCCTGACCGTCGTAATAGTTGACCTGGCAAAAATCAAGGCCCAAAGCGGTGTCGCGACTCAGGGTCTGGGTACAATTCCGGGTCAACACGTCAATTTCACCGGACTGCAAAGCCGTAAAACGTGTTTTGGCTGTCAGTGGAGTAAATCTTACCTTGTTTTTATCACCAAATACTGCAACAGCAATGGCTCGAGCCGTGTCCACGTCCAGACCCCGCCATACCCCTTTTGCATCCGGTTTTCCGAAACCGAACAGATCACCGTTTACACCAGCCTGGATAAACCCTTTTGCCCTGACATCAGCAAGGGTTCCGGCCATGGCCGTTCCTGCCGTAACCATAACTAAAGCAACAGCTACCACTACACATAACTTAAAAATTTTCATGCTCTCTCCTCCTTTTTGTTTAATGTTTTGTTTACACAGATTGCGCAACTGCAATCCTCAATTACTTCACCCCCTATTTAAAATGTTTTTTATTAAAACAATGAATACATAACAGAAAGGTCTAAAGTTTTGCAAGACAAATCATTTTATTGCCTGATTCCTTAAAAATGGGGACACCGTCTTTTCAGTTTTGCCTTTTTAAATTTTTTATAATTTATCCTCTAATTTTAGCTCTACTCCAATGCCCTCAATGTTTTTCCAGACAACCGATCCTAAACGCTTTGAGTTATTTTCTTTTGAAAACGGAAGTGCCAAATTAAGCCATTGACCAACAAAAAAATTACCCCTGGTTTTTACAAAAATACCGGATACACTGTAATTTTTTACTTCCCCCTCGTAAAGCTGATCGTCAGTAGCATAAAAAATGGGCCCCTCAAAATGTTTTCTTGGCTCCTTTCTCAATTCTTTTTTTATTTTCGCAGCTTTCTCCTTTATTTTCTTTTTTGGGGGTGTAGACATTTAAAATCTCCTTTGGAAAAATTTTAAAAAAAGGCGCTTTAAAACTTGTTGTTTAGCAAAGATCATCTTACTTATCAATAGAAGATATGAATAAAAATTCGATCTTTTGCTATCAGGCTTCAGATTTTGTTAGGCATGATATAGGTTGAATGGTTTAGTAGTATTTAAATATCAACTACTTAAGCGTGTTAAATTATTTTTGTATTTAACCTGGGCCCAAGTTCAGGGAAGACATTTTTTTTAACCGAAGGAATATTTTGAGTATTTCGAGAATTGAGCTTTTAGTCTGACGGAAAGATTTTATAGGTAAGCGCTAACCTCACAAGGGGACGTTTTGAAACTGTTTTAATTATTCTGGATTTGAATCACATTAAGTCGAACCGTCCCGCCGGCAAAGTGGGATGTCCTGAGAACAATTCCTGCATAAATAAAAAAGGCTAAGCTATTTGCTTAGCCTTTGCTTTCGATTGGCGTCCCCAAGGGGATTTGAACCCCTGTCGCCGGCGTGAAAGGCCGGTGTCCTGGACCAGGCTAGACGATGGGGACGAATTCCATCTATGCGCCCCCTATCCCAAACTATGGGATCTTCAATAGCCTTTTTATTCCTGTCGTCCCGCTTGCATTTCCTGTCGTCCCGCTTGCATAAGCGGGATGTCCTGGACCAGGCTAGACGATGGGGACGCGTGGTGGGCCGTGCGCGGCTCGAACGCGCGACTCTCTGCTTAAAAGGCAGATACTCTACCAGCTGAGTTAACGGCCCTATAAAAAGTAGTTTATCTAACGATATATTTTCCTGTTGTCAACAAAAAGTATTTAAAAATTTTTATTTGCGCCAGAATTCCGGAACCAGAAAGATAATTACAGTAAATATCTCAAGCCTCCCAAGAAGCATGCACCATATAAGCAGCCATTTGCCCATATACGGTATCTGTGCAAAATTATCTGCAGGACCCACAAACCCGAAACCCGGTCCTATGTTCCCAAGGCATGCGGCAACCGCGCCATAAGATGTCACAATGTCAACGCCTAAACCGGCAAGCAAGACAGAGCTTAAAGCAAATATTCCAATATAAAGAGCAAGAAAACCCATGATGCTTCTCATCACATCTTCAGGTACTGTTTTTCCGCCTATTTTTATCTGGGTAACTGCATGGGGATGGATGATGGAAAACAGTTCCTTATAACAAAACTTAAAACAGAGCATCACCCTGATGCATTTTACACCTCCCCCTGTGGAACCGGCTGAAGCTCCCAGGAACATGCATAATAAAAGAATAAACTGGGACATGGCAGGCCATTTTTCATAGTCGGCTGTCACATAACCAGTAGTAGTAACAATCGACACAACCTGAAAAGCGCCATATCGTATCGCCTGCCCAACCTTCTCATATACACTGCCGTAAATATTGAAACTTACAACAGCAGTCAGAACAATCACTACTCCGAAAAAAAATCTGCACTCTGAATCACGCCAGAAAGCGAGCGGTTTTCCCCTTAGCATCTGGTAATGAAGAGAAAAATTTATGCCTGCTAAGATCATAAATATGATGAATATTATGTCAAAATAGGCACTGCCAAAATGAGCAATTGAAGCATTTTTTGTTGAAAACCCGCCGGTAGGCATTGTTGTAAAGGTATGACACAGTGCATCATATAAATCCATTCCTCCCAGCATGAGGAGTATAACTTCCGCCAGGGAAATGAGTGCATAAACCTTCCAAAGAATTCTGGCTGTATCCCTTATGCGGGGTTTCAGCTTGTCGGGAACAGGACTTGGTACTTCCGCCTTGTAAAGCTGCATTCCTCCCAGTCCTAAAAAAGGAAGAATCGCAACAGACAGAACAATAATACCCATCCCCCCGAGCCATTGAATAAAGCTTCGCCAGAAAAGAAGTCCTTTGGATAGAGCCTCAATATTAGTTAAAATCGAAGACCCGGTTGTTGTAAAACCTGAAACCGATTCAAAAAAAGCATCTACAAAACTAAAATTACTTCCTATATAAAACGGAAGTGCGCCAAACAGGCCGACGGCCGTCCATCCTATGGCTACAATCGCCATACCTTCACGCTGGCTTATAGATTCAGTCTTTGCACTTCTGAAAAGTAGATGGAAAATTAAACCGGCAAGTACTGTTATCCCCATTGACTTTAAAACAGGGATAACGCTTTGATCCTGGTAATAAAGACCGACAAAAAGCGGAAATCCCATGGTTAACCCAAAAAAAAGGGTTAATATTCCTGCAATATTCAGAATATAACGCCAGCGCAATTAAAAATACTCCAGTTTTACCGCAAGAATTTTTTCAATTCCGGAAACAGCTTTTCTTCTTGCAAAAATAATCACCCTGTCATCCGGCATGATTACACTTTCCCCTGAAGGAATAATTATTTTTTTTTCCCTTATTATTCCGGCAACCATCGCCCCTTTGGGAAACGAGATATCTTTTAATGGCTTGCCCACGATACCGGATGTTTCCAGCGCTACCGCTTCCATGACTTCAGCCTGCTCTCCCTTAATTGATATGGACGAAAGAACCTTACCCTTTCGTATATGCTGCAAAATCGTGTTTATCGCTGAAAGTCTGGGACTGACCACCTGTTCTATACCTATTGCTTTCATCAACGGGAAATAGCTGAATTTGCTTATTTTGGCTATAGATTTTTTTGCACCCATACGCTTTGCCAGAAGTGAAGTTAGGATATTAGTTTCTTCATCATTCGTAAGGGTTATTACAAAATCACTATCCTGTATATTCTCTTCTGCAAGAATCCCCTGATCCGACCCATCTCCGCAAAGAACAACCGCCCTGTTTAATTTTTCTGCAAGCTCGGCGCAGCGTTTGGAATTGATTTCAATGATTTTGTTGTGAATCGACTTTTTTTCAAGAAGCGTAGCCAGCCGGAATCCTATTCGTCCCCCTCCGACAATAAGAACACGGCGCAAAGGCTCGGCATGCTTACCAAAAACAGCCAGGGTATCTGAAAGCTTATCGGCCTCACTTATAAAATAGACAAGGTCTCCCGCCATCAGTCGATCATTCCCCCTTGGGATAATCAGCTCTTCATCACGTACAATTCCAGCAATAAGTGGCCGTTTTCCCTCTATTTTTTTAGGGAGATCTGAAAGCCGTACCCCGACAAGCCCGGCATCCTTGTCAAGGTATATCCCGATAAATTTTATGAGGCCATCTGCAAATTCTCCGACATCAGTCGCACCCGGCACACTCATCAGGCGGTCAATGGTTTTTACCACCTCTATCTCAGGATTGATCACTGTATCGATGTGTGGCGCATATTTTTTGAAATTTTCATGATATTCATCATAATCTGCGTCACGAATACGTGCCAGCTTTTTTGTGGATGGAGAAATAATATCCGCCACAAGACAGGAAACAAGGTTTGTTTCATCGCTGTTTGTGACTGCAAGAAATATTTCGGCACTTTCGATGCCTGCTTCAGCTAAAATCACAGGACTGCTTCCTGAACCCTTCAACACCTGAACATCTACATTATCCGACACGCGACGCAGAGCATCATCGTCCTTATCAATCACCACCACATCTTTATTCTCACGAGCAAGATGGCTTGCGATATAAAAACCGACTTCGCCTGCGCCAACAACCACGATTTTCAAATTATTTACTCCTTTTTTCTTCTTTTTCCATCAAATGCCACTATCTTCAACCATGTTTATCTGCAAAATCAGGTTTTAACTTAAGGCAGACATAGTAAATTGGTTGAGTTGTTGAGTAAAGGGATGGGTTCTATCTGAAAGTGTTTACTATAGACAAAATTGTGTGTCAATCTTTGAGCAGGAATTGAATAAACCGCTATCAAAATTCCGTCAAACTGCCTCTATATTTTTATAATTACAATGCACAAACAGATGACAACAAAGAAAACTATCCAGTCTTTTCTTGATGACGAAAGCACCGGGTCTGTCCTGTTTTCAGAAAAACATCTTGCTTCCATGGCCAGTGCCAGATCGTCTGCACCTTCAAAAGTACGGCGGATAACCGGAATTAACAATTTTATCAACCTGTATATTGGATTTTTTTTATTGTCGATACACCTTGCCCGCTGTGCGTCAGCCGTATCTTTTACCTGATCATAAATAACAGGCATAAATCTCATAATCAAACTCATCATAATTGCAACCCTTTTCCCGGGGATAAAAGGGAAAGGAATTAAAAACCATTCAACGGCAGCCTTTATTTCTGAAGGCCGGGTAGTCGAAATAAAGGCCAGGCTCAAAAAGACAATTAGAAAAAGACGCCAGCAGACCAGCAAGCCTTCATAAACACCCTGTTTTGAAATAACGATAAACCGCCACTCGATAAGAACTGATCCTGTAGCTGAAAATGCCCGTGCAAAAAACACAAGAAGGATTAAAAAGAAAAAATACTTCAAGTCCTTTAAAGATGACATTATCGGGAAACGGATATAAACTAAAACTGACATAAGTGCAGAACTTATCAGAAATAGCGCCGTAAATTCTGCTTTAATCACTGTAAAACTGATTAATACGAGAAAAAACAGTTTGAATCGAACATCAAGTTTGTGCAAAATTGATTTTCCACAACGATAGCTAAAAACTGTCAGCTCAGCCATGAGGCAACCTCCATCCCCATTCGGGTGGCACATGGCATTCTTACTCCGAACACCTCTGCTTCTTGCAGTATTTTATCAGGCATCCCGTCTCTAACCACCTTACCGTCTTCCATGATTAAAAGACGATTTGCATGGGTAATGATCTTTTCAATATCGTGAGTAGTAATAATAATGGTGTGGCCCGACTGATGCAAAGATATAATCTGTTCTAAAACCTGCCTGACCCCGGGATAATCAAGGCTGGAAAAGGGTTCGTCAAAAACTATAATTTTCGGCTCCATGGCAAGAATACCCGCTATTGAAAGTCGCCTCTTTTCGCCGCCCGAAAGTAAATGAGGACTTTTGTCTGCATGCTGTGCCAAATCAACCGATTCTAAAGCTGCCGAAACCCTTTTTTCTATTTCCTGCCTGTCAAGACAGAGATTCTCCGGCCCAAACGCAACATCAGCATATACCGTTTCTCCCACGATCTGACTGTCGGCGTTCTGAAAGACCATGCCGACCATTTGCCTTATTTTTTTAATATTGCGTGATACCTCAACTCCTTTTACCAATACCGTTCCTTTGGTTGGCAGGAGAAGACCGTTTAAATGCTTTAAGAGTGTTGTTTTGCCACTCCCGTTTTGCCCTCCGATAACTATAAATTCCCCCTCTTTTATTGAAAGGTTGACTCCGTTTATTCCGAGAGTGCCGTCCAAAAAACTGTGACTCAAATTTTTTATCTCAATAATGTTCACT
>NBLJ01000130.1 GCA_002084545.1 Desulfobacteraceae bacterium 4572_123
GACATGGATTATTTTCACCTTCCCATCAAGGTACCATGGTTTATGTATGAGATTTTAACTCAGATTATTGTAAATCGTAGCGCCGGTATAGACCAAAATGGGATACTTCACTATGAGTTGACTTTCAGGATAATAGCCCGTAAGGTCTTTCTTCCGGCTCAACTTGCCATACAGACACGATCAGGATCTCTATCTCATGCAGATTATCGGCATTACATGTTCTTTAGGAGCCGCCTTTTTATGGGCACTGGGGATTATTCTTTTTAAAAAAAGCGGGGAAACTATCTCCCCCATAGCCCTCAATATTTTCAAATGCACTGTAACACTGGCGCTTTTTATCCCTACACTCCTGCTTTTTAATATTGAGCTGTTTCCCGACCGCCCCCTGTCCGACTGGCTGATTTTCGGTTTGTCCGGTATTTTTGGTATCACTCTTGCCGATACGTTTTTCTTTATGGCCCTGTCTCGCCTGGGAGCCGGAATGACAGCGGTGATCGACTGTCTTTATCTTCCGATGATTTTATTTTTTTCCTTTATTTTTCTCGATGAAGTTCTTGGAATAAAAGGTCTTTGCGGCGCAGGTCTGGTAATAGGTGCCGTAATTATCAGTTCCGCGGCCAGGCCGGTGGCAGCCGTTACCCGTAAAAATCTTATTCAGGGAATTGCTCTTGGAATCCTGGGAGTTACGCTTCTGGCCGGAAGCATAATCATGATCAAGTATCGCCTGGAGGATGTCCATTTTCTATGGGCCTCTTTTGTAAGAATGCTGGGCGGTACGACAGGACTTTACCTGCTGGCCGTCCTGCACTCCGACAAAAAAAGCCTTGCGGCCGAGCTTTACCCGTCAAAGAGCTGGAAAACGGCGCTGCCTGCCTCAATCATCGGCAACTATTTGGCCATGATCGCATGGCTGGCGGGCATCAAGTACATACTGGTCTCCATAGCGGCGGTTTTGAACCAGCTATCGGCAATCTTCATATTCATTCTGGCCGCCATTTTTCTGAAAGAGCCGATAACCCTTCCCCGACTGTCGGCTACCCTTTTGGCGGTATCAGGCGCGATACTTGTCGCCACAACGGTTAATTAATCAAAAAAATTCGTATAAATCGGACACAACGGATTAGAAACGCCTTCCCGGTATTCAGGAATGCGGCGGACATTAATTGCCTGCTCAAAATGTTTCAGCAGATTTTTATTTCTTGTATCCAAGCTGTTCCACGACATTTTTAAGTCCGGCCAGCGGTCCCTTGAAATCCGGTTCGGGTATATCCGAAGTCCAACCAACCCGCAGCTCCCGGCTGACTGTCAGCGATGTACTGTCGTCGTCTCGCACATCAGTAGTAAGATAGGTGCTCAAGCCGGCCCTGGCAGCTACCATGTCATTGACAGGATCATTGCCGACCATCAGGCAGGATTCGGGAGACTCATCGATTTTTTGACAAATCTGTTTATAATACTCGACCCTTGGCTTGCAAAACGACATATTTTCGATATGGGTGACATAATAAAAAGGTATATGTTCCAGCCCGGCCCAGGCAAGGCGCCGGAGTTGAGCGTCCATGGGAAAAATCGGGTTTGAAGCCAGCACCAGTTTGATGTTGGTTTTTATCAGATAGTCGAATAATTCATGCAGAGACTCGGGCAGTGAAATATTTCTCTCCAGATTGTCGAATTCAGTTTTGTAAAAATGCAAAAACAGTTGCCACAGTTCTTCGGATCGGTCCGGAATTCCGGCTGCAAAAGCATTCATAAAAAACCGGGCATTGCTGACTTCGCCCTGATTCCGCAGCAGGCTTATGGTTGCATTTTTCAGTGTTTCCTGAAACCGTGCCGCCGGCATAACATCGCTGAAAGTCTCAGCTATGCGTTCAAAATATCCATCATAAAAATCACTCTCATTAAATAATATCAAGGTATTGTCCAAATCAAACAAAATCGCTTTAAGCATATTGCAATTAATCCTTTTCATTAGATTGAGAACAAAAAAAATTTACCGGAGTAAAAATCGTCAACTATTTTTTCCGAAGAAACCGGCACAGCCTGCTGCTTAATACATACCGGGAGCTATTGTCAATTTGTTATATGCCTTTTAAAAATAAACCAATTCCTTACAATTATGATTGACTTTTCGTTCCGGAGTCATTATATCGCGATTTTAGGTTTCATCATCGTTCGAATTGCGAATAACTCTAAACTTTTCTTTAAAAAAAAAGGAGGCATTCAACAAAAAATTTACATACTTAGTATAAAGTTACGGTATCTGAGGAGAGTTTTTCATTACCGGAAAAAATAAAACAAGACTTTCAATAAGCCAAGTCTGCAGAGGTAACTATCCGGTAATAAATCGAAATTTTGCTATCTATCCATGAAAACGAAGGAGACAAATCATGGCAGTAAGAAACTTGCAGCCGGGAACTGTTCTGACCAGTGGAATTGGCCTGAACATGTTATCCGATGACGAGTTAGAAAAAATTCACCTGGCTACTCTGGAAATACTTCTGGAAATGGGGGTCAAGGTAGAAAGCACTCAGGCTCTTGAAATTTTTGATGGAGCCGGCTGTAATGTCAATAAAAAAAGCAAAATAGTTAAAATCCCGGCCCATCTGGTTGAAGATGCAATCAGATCATGCCCTTCTACTTTTAAAGCATGCGGCCGTGATCCTGAAAAAGACTATGTCTGCGAAAACGGTCGTTCGGGATTCGTCAATTTTGGCGAAGCGCCCAAGATGATCGACCCGAAAACCAGAGAAGTAAGAACGCCCATGAAGGCTGACGTTGATGAGGCCACCTTATTCCTGGACGCTCTGGATCAAGTCATTGTATTTGAAAGACCCCTGACTCCAAACGATATGGACCAGGAAATCTGCTCTCTTTACAACACCAAGGCTTTTCTGAATTCCTGCACCAAACACGGCTATATCGGAATCAACTCGGTTGAAAATATGAGAACCTGTTTTAAAATGGCCTCCATTGTGGCCGGCGGTGAAGACAAGTTCCGTGAAAGACCGATTTTTTCCACAACCTGTGACCCGATCAGTCCACTGATGCATTCCAAGGATGCCTGTGACGTACTGATTGAAGCATGCCGCTTGGGTGTTCCTCTAAAAATCAATCCGCTGGGGCTGTCAGGTGCAACAACCTGCATGAACCTGGCCAGCACCCTTGTAACCCATAACGCTGAAAATTTAAGCATGATCGTTCTGGGACAAGCCGTTCGCAAGGGCCACCCCATGGTATACGGCAGCTCCACCAGTATCATGGACCTTAAGACCGGACTGGTTGCCATGGGTGCCCCGGAAATGGGTATCTTCAGTGCGGCAATTGCCAAAATGGCCAAATTCTACCGGCTGCCTTCATGGGTCGCCGGTGGATAGACGGATAGTAAAATGCCCGATGCTCAGGCAGCCCACGAGCTCACCTTAACGGCCCTTTTCCCGGCGTTGGCAGGTGCCAACCTGATTTACGGCCTTGGGATGCTCGACAGCGGTTTGACCTGGGATTACGCACAGGCGGTTTTACAAAACGAAATGTATCGAATGATCCTGAAGGCGGCCGAAGGGTTCACCATCAGCGATGAGGCCATCGCTTTTGATGTAATCAAAGAGGTCGGTCATGGCGGTGAATTCATAACCCATCCGCATACGTTTGAACATATGCGCCAGCATTCACAGGCCGATCTTTTTGACAGAAAAAGCCGTGACGGCTGGATTACGGCTGGATCAAAGGATGTTGTTGAGGAGGCCTATGCCAGGGCAGCCCACATCATCGAGAATCACAAGGTAAAGGCTTTGCCTGAAAATACTCAGGCTCAGTTGAACACAATATTTGAAGAGGCCGAGGCCGAAATAAAAGAAAAACGGGCCAAGGCTTCCTGAGAATAACCCGGTAGAAAAATTTATTAACACTTATCACAAGAGGAGACAAAGACTATGGCAGATTTAAATGCGCTTTCAAATGCACTGATCGCCGGCGATGCCGGAAAATTGGAAGGCCTGGTTCAGGGCGCCCTGAACGAGGGAATGGAAGCAAAGGAAATTCTTAACGGCGGATTGATCAAAGGTATGGATATTGTCGGCGAAAAAATGCAGAATGGCGACATGTTTATCCCCGAAGTTCTCATGTCCGCCAAGGCCATGAGCGCATCGGTTGAAATTCTTAAACCGCTGCTGAGCACGGAAGACGCCTCGGCCGCAGGCAAAGTCGTCATGGGAACCGCCAAGGGCGACCTGCATGATATCGGTAAAAACCTGGTACTGATGATGCTGGAAAGTGCCGGTTTTGAGATTATAAACCTGGGTACCGACGTTTCACCCGAGGATTTTGTTGCCGCCGTAAAAGAGCATGACGCCAATATCATTGGCATCTCGGCCCTGTTGACCACCACCATGGGCGCCATGAAAGATACCATTGATGCCCTGGCCGAAGCCGGATACCGCGACAAGGTCAAGGTCATCATCGGCGGCGCCCCGGTAAACCAGAAGTATGCCGATGAAATCGGCGCCGACGGATATGCCGCGGATGCCGGTTCAGCAAGCAAACTGGCCAAATCTCTGGTATAGCATCCGACCTGCTTATCAGTTTTATTTTTAACCCGGTCCCCTGGATTTCCGCATTCATGCGTCTTCGGGAGACCGGGTTTTTCATTTCAGGTTCAAGCGTTTAATAATTATTTTATCAGATATATAGCATGAATTGACAGGAAACGATAATGAACATCAGGACGTGCGTGGCACCTGAGGGATTTTTTCTATTCGGGATGCACCAGCCAAAATATAAGGTACGAAATCTTCGGGGAAAGCACTCACCGAAGCTATTTGGTACCCTGACCAACGGCACGCCGCTGCTCAACACGGCTAATTTCCCTGATGAACCTGTTATAAAAAACTCAGCAGTCCCCATCTATGAAATCCCCAATCCATTCCCGTTTCGGGGTACAACGTACATCGGCAAAGCCTGGGCCGATAAAAATGCCGAAGATATAACGGGCATTGGATTGCCCCCGAGGCCCGATCTCTCCATGGCAAAAGTCATCACTCAATGGGCCAACGCGGGTTATGCGAATTCAAAAGACACCGCCAAATTAATCGAGAGCCTGCCCGAGCCGTTGCTGCTGGCCCTTGCGGCCAACTCCACCGATCCTGAAGATCTCGAAATCATGGCCGATGCATGCTGCGAATTTATCCGCAACAAGCAAACTGGAAGACCGATTGGAATGCCCTGCCATTCCGACGAGAAAGGCAGACCCCGGCCGGTGATTAAAAACAGGTTGCTCTTTGAAACTCTTGCCAATAATTTTTTCATTCCCGATGATTATAAAGAGGTCATGGTTTTAAAACCCGGGGTTCAGGGAGAAAACAAAATCGTCGGCGAAGTAAACCGGCCGGATACCGGCAGCCATGTATTCGAATATCTGCGCTCTAACTCCTACATACCCTGGGGACATTATGCCGCCAACATGGCCCATGATTCAGTACGTTACCGGATAAAAGACCTCTCCATCGCCGACATGAAGGGAATGCGTCATTTATATTACCAGAGAACCTTTGCCCGGCTGTCCTGTGAACTCGGGCTGGATTTTCCTTTCACTTCCAGGACGCTTACGACAAACGAACTGGAAAAAACCCGCTTGACCATATTAGATAAACTGGCACTGAACCCGGAAACCAGGCTCAAATTCAATGCGACCCTCTGGGGCTGGAATTTCGGCTTTGACTATTCACCCAGTAAATACCGCCTGCACGCATCCCACCAGCAGATTCACCAGCAATTTGCCATGATCCCGGCGGATCTCCCCGTGAGCACGGGCGGCACTAACCACGGGCGGGCTCTTCCCTCTTATGCATGCGGAGACCTTGTAAGTAAATTTATACGTGAATACCGCGAGGAAACGGGAGCAGACTTTTTCAGTGCATATACCCGGGCTATTTTTACCAATTGCCGCATGGATGGAAACGACTCCGGAGAATCAAGCCTCATCGTTTTTAAAGATAAAAATATCATTTTGTTTGTACCCAAAGCCCAGACATCACAGTGGGAACTCCAACTCATGCCCCTTGCCCCGGTGGGCAACATCATCGAGGCCGATACCAGCGTCAGAGATTCAATTGATACCGGATTGCTGATGGCGATAAAAGCACTGAGCGCCCTGGGGGCCCAGATGGTCACCGTCATCGAATACGCCAAAAGATTTGATGACAATGAAAATATGCAACGGCTTTTATATTCATTTCTGCCCCGGCTTCCCCAGTCTCCCGGTGCCTTCAGCGAAGCCCAGCTCAGATGGATCAACGGTCATTATCCGGAAGATTTTGCCGCTGCCTGCCGGGCCGGACTTTAACTTTGAAAGGTGGATTCTCATGTATGACTTTCTTTTAACACCTGAGGAACGGGCCGTAAAAAAAGATTAACCGTTCACGATTTGCAGTTACCAAGAGACGTTATGGCACTTGCAGCAACCCATATGAGACTGGCCCTTGACATGGCGGATAAATACCCTGTTAAAAGTCTTTCCAAATTTATTTCCGGCACAATCTACCCGGACAGCCGCTGGGTTACCGGCATTGACAGAAACTTGACCCATGGTGACCGGTTTTTACAAAAAAATTTCCCAAAAAACGATTTTACATACGGCTGGCATGTTCACTGCCTGTGCGACCATATCCAGGCGCAACTTTATGCAGATCTTTTCCCGGATATCCCGGCCCTTGACAGGCAGCGGAAATGGATTTTGCTTTCCGCTGCCAAAGTGATTCAGGACAGACACGATATGCTGCAATTTGATCTGCAGAGCACTATAGACCTTCTGAATTATGCGGAAAATCCCAATGGTGAGGATATTCAGATGGTCAAAAAATTCAACATGCTTATACGGGAAACCTATAAGGGCTGTGACAAAGAATATCCGCCCGATTATTTCAGACTCTGGACCGGCGTCGGTCTTAAATCCATTGTTGTTGCAAAATTGATGGACGAAGTTGAAAAAATTTTATCAGACACCCGGCAGGTCCTGAAAATTAAATCCACATATGCCGGAATAGCTGCATCTCCTGCGTTTTCAGTATCTTGATACTGAAATTTCTGTTCCGGCTCCGGCCTGCCCGGCTCAGGAATAAAATAGCGCACAAGGACTAAAAATTTAAGCTAATGTAAATGATGTTAAAATAACAGGAAACAAAATGATTACTGTACTGGATTACGGCGCCGGCAATGTCCGCAGCGTTATCAATGCCGTCGAGCATATTGGGGAAAAGGTAAAAGTTGCCACTGCCGCCGAAGATATTCTGTCCGCCGAAAAGCTGATTTTTCCCGGAGTGGGTGCATTCGGCAGCATGATGTCCATCCTGAACGATAAAAATTTAACAGCTCCCCTGAAAGCCTATCTTGACTCGAACCGGCCGTTTCTGGGAATCTGCCTGGGCATGCAGGCCATGCTTGAAAAAAGCGCGGAAGCCCCCGGAATGAAGGGGCTTGGTTTATTTCCAGGTGAAACCATCAGGTTTAAAACAGATCTGGCGGTTCCCCATATCGGCTGGAATAAAATCCATATCAAACAGCCCTCTGCAATTTTCAACGGCCTTTCCGGAAAGGAAAGATTCTACTTTGTCCACTCTTTCCATATCGTTCCGGCTGATGACAATGATATCCTGACCACCACTGATTACGGCAGTGAGTTTGCCAGCGGGTCCGCGCCAACGATTCCGGGGATCTGGTGGTCACCAAGGGCGACCAGTATGACGTCAGGGAAAACGGAAATGTGAGGAACCTGGGCATGCCTGTGGAACTCGCACACCGCTACTATCAGGAGGGCGCTGATGAAATCACCTTTTTGAACATTACCGGCTTCCGGGATTTTCCCCTGGAAGACATGCCCATGATCGATGTTCTAAAACAGACATCCAAAAATGTGTTTGTACCGCTGACCATTGGCGGCGGCATCAGGGACTATACGGATAAAAACGGCCGGCAATACACGGCCCTGGAAGTTGCCGCCGAATATTTCCGTTCAGGAGCCGACAAAATTTCCATCGGCAGCGATGCGGTTCTCATAGCCGAGCAATACCTGAAAACCGGCCGTCAAACCGGCACCAGCGCTATAGAGGAAATATCCCGGGTTTACGGTAACCAGGCGGTGGTCATCTCCGTGGATCCCAGGAGGGTATATGTCCAGTCACCGGACCAGGTAAAGCACCAGGTAATCGAAACCACCAATTTAGGTCCCAACAAAGAAAAATACTGCTGGTACCAATGCACCATCAGGGGTGGACGGGTAGGAAGGGACCTCGACGCACTGACCCTGGCCGGGGTCTGCGAAAAACTGGGCGCGGGTGAAATACTGCTCAACTGCATTGACCGGGACGGCACAAAGCAGGGATTTGACCTGGAACTGATCAATGCGATGAAAAAGGCGGTTACCATTCCGGTAATCGCCTCCAGCGGGGCCGGCTGCGTAGAGCATTTTTACGAGGTATTCACTGCCACCCGGGCCGAATCGGCCCTGGCGGCAGGCATTTTTCACCGCCGTGAGGTTCCCATCGCCGAAGTAAAAAAATTTCTCAAGGGCAAAGTGCCGATCAGGGGGTAAATTGAATAATGAAAAGTGAATAATGAAAAGTGAAAACTTATGGAATAGTTGCAACGGAGGCAAACCGGGGTTCATGCAGGGGTATCAGGATGTCGGCCATATTCTTGACCCGTTTCAGGATATCGTAGGCTTCACAGGCATTGACCACGGTACCGGGCGGGATGACATCCATCTCCATGCCCCGGATGGCCGGTGGCGGGTTAAAGTTCTCTTCGATAACGCAGAACCCGGTAATCACGGCCCGGCCCTGACTCGTTTCGATTATCACTGAAAGGCCGCCCTCGCTGTGCCAGCAGTAAATCGGAATTGTGTATGGCTTTCCGTAATCGTGCTGATAGGTCATCATGCCCTTGTCAAAAACCTTGGTCCCCACGACAATGGGGTGAATACTGTAAGTCTGCATGGTCCCTCTCGTGCCGCTGATGGTTGAAGTATAGTAGGGTGGGCTGTGCCCACCAACAGGCAGAATGCCTTTAACCGTACAGCTAAAAAACCTGAGCTAAAGACAGAACAAGATTGTCACGATGGATCACCTCATCATTGTGTTTATATCCCAGCAGAAACTCTATCCGCGAAGTTCTGACACCCTGAATCCTGTTGAGTTCATCTGAATTGTAATTCACCAGGCCCACGGCCAGTTCCCTGTCGCTCTCGTTTAGCAGGACAACGGAATTGCCCCGGTCGAACCGGCCCCTTACCGCCTTGATACCCGAAGGAAGCAGACTTTTCCCGTTCTCTAAAAGGGCCTTTTCCGCTCCCTTGTCAATGACAAGTTTTCCCTTTGGAGATTTGGTAAAAGCAATCCAATGCTTTTTACTGCCCAATGCTTTCTGATTCGGCGGGAAAAAAGTACCCACCTCTTTACCTGAAAAAATATCTTTCAATATTCCCGGTTTCAGTCCGTTTGCAATTATTGTGGGAATACCCCTCAAAGTCATTTTCCGTGCCGCGGTTATTTTACTTGCCATGCCGCCTTTACCTAGAAAGCCTGGAATCTTATCCGCGGCACCGATTATTTTTTCATCAATTTCGGTAACAATCTTTATCAATTCGGCATCCTGATTTGTTCTCGGGTCCATGTCAAATAAACCGTCGATATTGGTGAGGTTAACCAGAAGCCGGGAATCCGTCAGATTGGTGACCATACCGCCGAGGTTGTCATTATCGCCGAATTTAATCTCGTCAACGACAACCGTATCATTTTCATTAATAACCGGAATAATCTTCCAGGACAACAGAGTCAAAATCGTGTTCCTGGAATTCAGATAGCGTCTCCGGTTGGTCAGATCATCCCGGGTGAGCAGAATCTGGGCCGCCTTGGCGCCATGCCTGGCAAAAGCCTCTTCGTAGACAGTAATCAGATTGCTCTGGCCCATGGCGGCCAGGGCCTGCATACCGGAAAGGGACTCGGGTTTTTTCGACATGCCGATCTTTCGCAGCCCTGCGGCAATGGCCCCGGATGAAACCATGATCACCTCAATGCCCTTTTTTCTGAGAAAACAGATTTCAGTGGTCAAATCATCGATGACATTCAGGTTCAACCCGTTTCGCCGTGTAAGCACGCCGCTGCCGACCTTGACAACCACCCGCTTAACGCTTTCCATTAATTTTTTTCTATTTATTGCCGGCATCATTTCTCGCAATTTAACAAATCATGATTTGATATTCGCATGCACAAAGCCGCAAAGAAAAAATGAATTTAAGAAAAACCTCCGCGCTTTTGCGCCCGGCGTGAGGCATTATTCCCGTTCAAATCCCTTTTGCAGTTTTCTGTGAGTGAACGGTTTTGCGTTTCGTCCCGCATAATCAGCCACAACATGACCGTTTCCCATCATTCTCCATTTATAAATCATAAGCCCTTCCAATCCTACAGGCCCCCTGGCATGGATCTTGTTGGTACTGATGCCGACTTCCGCACCCAGTCCGAATCGAAACCCGTCGGCAAAGCGAGTGCTGCAGTTCATAAAAACGTTGGCTGCATCCACATAGTCCATAAATCTCACAGCCCTGCCCCTGTCGCCGGTAACAATAACGTCCGTATGTCCGGATCCGTAATGATTGATATGATCCATGGCTTCCTCCATATCGGCAACCACCTTGATCGATACAATCAGATCCAGATATTCGGTTTTCCAGTCTTTTTCCGATGCAGGTTTGACTTCAACTATGCGCCGGGTCCTGTCGCAACCACGAATTTCTACATTCCTTGCCTCAAATGCCGCTCTCAGCTTCGGCAGCAGATCTTCGGCAATATCCTGATGAACAAGCATGGTCTCAAGAGCATTGCATACCGCGACATACTGGCATTTACTGTCTATGGCAATTTTGAGAGCCATGCTGATATCCGCTTTTCGGTCGACATACAGATGACAGATACCATCCGCATGTCCAAGGACGGGAATCCGGGTATTGTCCATGATGTGCCGCACAAAAGCATTACTGCCCCGGGGAATCAGCAGATCGATATCATCATCCAGTCCGAGAATATCCCGAACATCAGCCCGGGTTTCCAGGAGGCCCAGCCATCCTTTTGGAATTCCGGCTTTCCCGCTCGCTTCGGCAATCAGATCGGCCAGCACGTGATTAGTCGTGCCCGCCTCACTGCCGCCCTTTAAAAGCACTGCGTTACCGCTCTTAAGGCATAGAGATGATATCTGTACCAGGGCGTCGGGCCTGGATTCAAAGACGACCCCGACCACCCCGATAGGACAACTGACTTTGTACAGATCAAGACGGTCATCCAACTCAAGTGCACTCAGGGTGGCACCGACAGGATCGTCAAGTTGAATCAGGCTTTCCAGTCCCTTGCATGCCTCTTCGATTTTTTCTTCCGTAAAAAGCAGTCTTTTCAACAGGGGCGCAGCCAGGTTCTCTTGTTCAGCCCGTTTTATATCCGTCCTGTTGGCTTTTAAAATGACATCTTTTTTTTGTATGAGAATATCTGCAATACCGGCAAGTGCATGATTCTTTGCCTCACTCTGAATCCCCGCCAATCGAATGGAAGCCTTTCTGGCATTTCTGGCAATCGCTTTAATATCCATAATTTTCCCGTCAAATTTTTTGAGTTATATTATCTTCCAAAAGTGTAAACTATTTTCAGCAGCTTGCTATGAAGGATGCCGGCACATTTAGTATTTAGTTTCAAAAAAAAAGCGCGACAAACATCTTGCCGGGCTTAATAAAGGCTATGAAAAATTTAATTTTAACCGCAAAGGACCGAGATTTCAGACACAGTAAAACGGTGAAGTTGAAAATATCCGGCCGTGATACACCACGCCGGCGTGGCATCAACTATATTTTATTTCTTTGCGGAATCTGAATTCGAGGACTCTTCATTGCTCTTTGGTTTATCTTTTGCCTTTGGTTTCTTTTTTTTGAGACAAACTTTATCTTTCCTTACAAAAGCACAAATCTGGGGATTGTAATATTCTTTACAATTCAAGGGATTATATAGTGGGCATTCAGGGTGTTTTTCCGACATAGAGGGTTCCCTTCGCTAATAGATTTTCATTTCATGAATATCTTCCCGTTAATGATCTAAATTAACGGGAAGTCAATTTATTTTCCTGTTTTGCCGCGGAAAAAATATTTCAAAGCACAATCGTGAATATCTGTAGCATAAAAACTTATATTTTACAAGGCATTATGTTTTCGAAGTCGATGAAAGAATAAAAACATGGTACTGCTGTCGAAATATCAAATGGTTTTGACAATCAATTTTAGACATTGTAATAGACTCTGGTAGAATTAATCAAGCAACCGCGAATACCGCATGACCGTTTACTGAAACAGGCAGGATTACCGTTTAAATTAATATGAACGTGCATAGAATAATTAAAAAAGAAATTCTTGATATCAATCATAATCTGGATCGGCTGCTGGCAGATGCAAAAGCAATATCTTCCACGGACGGCCGGTTTTTTGACGAATGGGCAGACTCCTGCAACAGGATAAAACAGCAAATAACGGAAGATAAAATCCGGATCGCTGTTGTCGGCCCGATCAAGTCCGGCAAAAGCACCTTTTTAAATTCGCTTTTTGAAGCAGATTATTTAAAACGCGGAGCCGGCGTCATCACATCCATTGTTACCCGCATCGGCAAAGGCAGGGAACTTAAAGCCGAATTGCTGTTTAAGTCTCTTGACGAAATAAACCGCGATATATCTCAGGCCATGGTTTTGTTTCCCTCTTCCGGGCGGCAGTCTGACCCTGATGAATTTAATATCCTGCATGATGAAAAACGAACGCGCCTGAAAAGCTCTCTTGATAATCTGAGCCCGGAACTCATGATTACAAACGACTCGCGAAATATCAACAGCATCCTGCTTGCATCTTATCTCAAGGGATTTGAAAAAGTCCGCGGGATTATTACTTCGGACACCTTGACCAGAACCTATGAGAGGGACCGCTTTATTGATCACATGGACTTTGCAGGCAACGATCATCTGGCGGTCTATTTGAAAGACATTAAACTTGAAATCAACACCAGCTACCTTGATGAAGGCGTTGAAATTGCCGACTGCCAGGGAAGTGATTCTCCCAACCCCCTGCACCTTGCCATGATACAGGATTACCTGGCTTTAGCCCACCTGCTTGTTTATGTCATCAGCAGCCGGACCGGATTGCGGCAGGCTGACATCAAATTTCTATCCATGATCAAAAAAATGGGTATTATGGATAATACCCTGTTCGTTCTTAACTGTGACTTCAGTGAAGACCTGTCACTGTTTTCAGATAATGAAAAACTGCGTTTTGAACAGGCCCTGCGGCACAAGCTCAACGGAGAACGATATGCACTGCTTTTGAAAAACAACCTGGAACGACTCGGCGCAATCTCTTCGGGTATGGAAAACTGGATAAGCATCAACCATGACATCTTAAGCAGGGACACTGCCGGCGTCACCGCACTGGACAAAAAAATCAGATTTCACCGCGAGAGTATAAACTCGGTCAAATCCATGATCCGATCCACCCTGGACGGATCGCTTCAAAATATTAAAAACGAAATCAAAAAAGATATTGACCGGTTCTTTGATGCGCGATCAGGAGATGTGCTGGCGGAAATATTGGAATTTATCAACAACTATTCAGTCCCGGCGATACAGTATGAAGAAAATCTCAAATCAGCAGGTTTTGCCGATACTATCTATGTGACATTTCAGGAATTCAAGCAAGCCCTTGATGCGTTTATTGCCGAAAGCGTTATCCCGAAAATTATTCGTTTTGTAAGGATAGAGGAGCAAAAAATCATTACACGCCTGAGTACTGTGGCAGGGCCATTTGAATCGATGGTAAAAAACGCACTTGGGGAATATACTACCGCCCTTGAGGGCTTTGGGATATCATTAAAACCGGAAGGAGAAGTAGAAATCAAACTTCCGGATATGGATACCATCAAAACCGGAACCGGTCTGACCTTACCGCCGCTGGTCGCCGCCATGCGCTATTCCGCAAGAATAAAAACCGAGGCAGTGATGCGGCTGGGGGCCTATTCATTTATGGGATTATTCAGAAAAATCCTGAGAAAACCTGCTGATAACCACGGTGAGCATGCAGTCAGGGCCTTAAAAGACAGCAGCCGGCAAATGAAGCGAGAGACGCGCCGGTCCATTCTTTTCCATTTTAAGGATTACAGGGAAAATATGAAATTCCAGTATATATTTAAATTGCTGGATGCTGCTTCCAGGGAACTCCACGAATCTCTTTTTGACCGTTTCCGGATCTATGCAACCGATCTTTCACAGACAGTGGAACTTATGGATCAGAAAAAAATTGACCGGCATAAGGCATCTGAGCTTCTTACAAAGATCCAGCAGGATCTCAACAACATTCAATCGAAAATAGATCTGACAAGAGAAAAAATAGAAAAATTACCTTCAACCCGGTAAAGGAGGCACCATGCATGCAAATCAGGGCAGGATTATTGCCGTGGCAAACGAAAAAGGCGGTGTAGGCAAAACCGTGACGGTAATTAACCTTGGCGGGGCACTGGCCATGGAGCAGAAAAAAGTTCTGATTGTAGACATGGATCCCCAGGCAAATGCGACAAAAGGGCTCGGGGTTGAAGTAGAAGAAAACAAACCGACGACCTATGATATCATCAGTAATGATACGCCCCATACAGCAGCGGATGCAATAGTTCACACCCCTTGGGAGGGACTCGATCTGATACCGTCCAGTGTGGATCTGTCAGGTGCGGAGATTGAACTGGTAGATGAACAGGGCCGGGAAAATCGCTTAAAAGAAGCACTGGCCGATATCAAGGGCGCATATGATTTTATTCTTCTGGACACGCCTCCCAGCCTGTCGCTGATGACCGTTAATGTCCTCGCCTTTGCCATCGAGGTACTGGTGCCCTGCCAGACCCATCCATATGCCTTTGAAGCCCTGGACGAACTTTTTGATACAATTGACATGGTTCGCGCGGAGATAAATCCGGATATTCACGTATCCGGCGTTCTGGCAACATTTTATGATAAGCGCACCCGGATCAGCCGGATGATCCTGGATAAGCTGAAATCGGACGAACGCTATAAGGATTTACTTTTCGACACGGTCATTCGTACAAATACAACCATAGCCGAAAGCGCCGGTGTCGGCAGGCCCGTCGTATTTTATCGAAAAAGCAGTTATGGGGCCGGAGATTACAAAAACCTGGCCAGGGAACTGCTCGCGCGTTCGTAACTAGTGCCTGAACGAAAAGTATTTTTTTCAATACTGGCAATAGGTTCAACTTATTTAGCTATGCGAAGATTTGTGAACAAGCTATTAGCCATTAGCTGT
>NBLJ01000026.1 GCA_002084545.1 Desulfobacteraceae bacterium 4572_123
TATATGTGGGATTAAACGTCGAATTGAAACTTAACAGTTCGATGGGCAAAAGTGCTTGAAACCTCCCTGTCAATCTCAGATGGTTTTCAACCAAGCCGTTGATCAGAATCCTTGATCACGCTGTAGCGGGCCAGAATCAGGTCCTTTCCTAATTTTTTAACATCCTCGAGGGCCAGGGCCAGATCAATTTCCCCCTCGAAAAGAGAAATACCGGCCCCGAAAATTTTCGGAGCTATGGTTACTATGATTTCATCAATCAGGTTCGCTCTGGCAAAAAGCATATTTATCCCGGCGCCCCCGGCCAGGACTACATCGGAAAAACCATCTTTTTGAAGACCATTTAAAATCTCTTTGGGACTTTGTTCCGTAAAAACAAGGTTCGGCCATTTTGACAAACGATCACGTCTGCGGGTTAAAACAATATTTTTCCGGCCCGGCAGCGGACTCCCGATGGTATCGAATGTTTTTGATCCCATAATAACCACACCGGCTTTCTGGGTGATTGTTTTGAACAGCCGCTTATCTTCTTTGCCTGTCCAGTCCGGAAAATGATCCGGATCTTTCCCGATCTTTCCATCCACCGTAATGGCCATTATGAGCGTTACTTTCATTTTATACTCCTGCCTTTCAGCATACGGGTTATTTATCTTGACGATACAAACTAAAACCAATAATTTAAACAGGGTCAAGATTGTATCCATTGCAGTTATAGCCAATCAAAATAGTTCTCAAAAAGCAATACAGGAGATATTATATCATGAAAGCAGGCGCCCCCTATCCGGTTTTGACACCTGAGGAAGCCATCGGCTATATTAAAAACGGAGATACGGTGGCTTTCAGCGGATTTACACCGGCAGGCGCAGCCAAGATTGTTCCTGCAACTCTGGCCGCACATGCCAGAAAGGTTCATGCCAAAGGCGAAGAATTTAAGATCAGGGTATTGACCGGCGCCTCCAGCAGCCCCCAGATCGAAGAAGATCTGGCCGAAGCCGATGCCATTTCATGGCGTGCCCCCTATCAATCCGGCCGTGTTCTCAGGCAGCATATTAACCAGCAGAAAGTCGAATATGTGGATATGCACCTTTCCCACGTTCCACAGACCGTTGCCTCGGGATTTTTCGGTAAAGTCAATATGGCCGTTATAGAAGCCTCGGAAATAACCGCCGACGGCCGTGTTTTTTTGACCACCTCCATCGGTGCGTCACCGACTTTTCTGCGCTGCGCCGAAAAAGTCATTATCGAGATAAACCGACACCAGTCCCCCAGACTCCGCGAAATGGCGGATATTTCCGTAATGCCTCCTCCTCCGCGCCGCTATCCCATCATGATCAATGATCCTCTATGTCGAAACGGCTGGCCCTATGCCATCGTAGATCCAGCCAAGGTTATCGGCATTGTGGAAACCTGCGAACCGGACACAATAGCCGGGTTTGCACCGCCGGATGAAGTCAGCGAAAAAATTGCTCAAAACGTGATTGATTTCCTGTTAAGCGAAATGCGGTCCGGCAAGATACCCAAAAGCATCTATCCGCTCCAGGCCGGTGTGGGAAATGTCGCCAACGCGGTCCTGGCCGGTCTGGGGACACATCCCCATATTCCTCCTTTTTTCATGTATTCCGAAGTTTTTCAAAATGCCATGGTTGAATTGATGGAAGACGGCAAGCTGTTAGGTGCCAGCGCCACCAGCCTTACGGTTACACCGGATAAATTAAAACAGATAGTCGACAACATGGATTTTTTCAGCCGCCATATCGTCATGCGCTCCCAGGAGTTTTCCAATCATCCGGGAGTAATCCGCCGCCTGGGCGTTATCGCCCTGAATACAATCCTTGAAGCCGATATTTACGGCAATGCCAACTCCTCCCATGTCATGGGTTCGAACATCGTCAACGGTATCGGCGGCAGCGGTGAATTTACCCGTAACAGCTGGCTTTCATTTCTTATGACCCCTTCGGTTGCAAAAGACGGTAAAATATCGTCGATTGTACCGATGGTTCCGCATGTGGATAATAATGAGCATTCGCTGCAGGTGCTTGTAACCGAGCAGGGTCTGGCGGATTTGAGGGGTCTGGGCCCCATGGCCAGAGCCCGCACTATAATTGATAAGTGCGCCCATCCAATGTACCGTGATTACCTGAAACGCTATGTCGGGGAATCAGGCCGCGGTCATATTCCCCATGACCTGACCCGCTGTTTTGAGCTTTACAATAATTTTGCAAAATACGGAACAATGCTGCCGGACAATCCTTGACTAAATTGAATAATGATAATTGTACGTCACACCAAATGGTGCGTTATTACGGGAGCACCCTGCTCAGGCAAAACCTCAGTTATCCGCGAACTTGAACGCCGGGGTTTTAAGGTAGTGCATGAGGCTGCGCGGGCCTGTATCGACAGGGAACTGAAAAACGGCAAAACCATGGCATCCATAAAAGCGGACGTACCGGCCTTTGAGCGCCGTATCCTCCATGAAAAAGTAAGGGTTGAATCTTTGCTGCCGGACCGGGAAACAATTTTTCTGGACCGGGCGGTACCCGACAGCATCGCCTATTATAAACTCGAAGGGCTGCCCCCGGACGAGGTGATGGCAAAAAGCAGTATGGTGCGCTATAGAAAAATCTTTTTCTTTGAACGCCTGCGGTTTAAAAAAGATGAAATTCGTACCGAAGATACAGCCGGGGCCGCCCGGATAGGCAGTGAGCTGGAAAATGTTTACCGCGGGCTCGGGTATGCACTGCTGCGGGTACCAATCATGCCCGTCCGGGAGCGTGCTGATTTTATTTTAAAGCATCTTTAAAAGGCAGCCCCGTTCCTTTGTGTTAAGAAAACGCCAGTCCCCCGGTTCAAGGCTGCCCAGGCGGATGCCGGCCATTTTGATGCGTTTGAGCGTGCTCACATGATTTCCAACTTTTCTCACCATTCGCCGAATCTGCCGGTTTTTACCCTCCTTGAGAGTGATGTGAAACCGCTGTCTTGAAATTCTGGTTATTTCAGCCTCCCGTGTACGGGTTCCCATCATGGGCAGGCCATGGGCCATTTTTTTCAGGGCCTCGTCGCTGATAGGGGATTTTACCTTTACATCATACTTTTTTTCATGATC
This sequence comes from Desulfobacteraceae bacterium 4572_123, assembly GCA_002084545.1. Classification (GTDB taxonomy): domain Bacteria; phylum Desulfobacterota; class Desulfobacteria; order Desulfobacterales; family 4572-123; genus 4572-123. The sequence goes on from NBLJ01000026.1 coordinate 3,101, forward strand.
AAAGGAGGGGTGCGACAATGTATGGTGCAGCCGGCCATCGTTGGTCAGCAGCAGCAACCCCGTAGAGTCCTTGTCAAGCCTCCCTATGGGATACACCCGCTGGGAAACATCCACCAGGTCCATGACAATGCGGGCTCCTGGCTGATCACATGAGGTGACGTATCCTCTGGGTTTATTAAGGGCAATGTAGACCAGTTCCTGCCGTGCTTCTATCAAACGTCCCTTGAATTTCACGGTGTCGAGTTCCGGATCGACCCGGGTGCCGAGTTCGGTGATAATCCTGCCGTTCACAGCCACCAGGCCGTCCGTGATATATTTTTCTCCCTGTCGCCGGGAGCATACCCCGGCCGCCGAAAGAAATTTCTGTAATCTTACAAGTGCCATCACAGGTTCAATCCTTTTTTCAGATCCTCAGCTTCTGTAGTCGGCATTAATTTTCACATAATCGATGGAAAAATCACAGGTCAATACGGATGCGCTGCCCGTGCCTGTTTTCAGGTCGATGGTAATGCGGAACTCCTCTTTTTTCATTACCGCAGCGGCCTTGTCTTCGGCGGTTTTACCGCAACCAATGCCGTCTTTGACCATCTGGGCATCATCAAAAAAAACGTCTGTCCGATCGATCTCCATGGGTGCGCCGGCCCGGCCGGCAGCAGCGAGAATTCTTCCCCAGTTGGCGTCTTCACCGAAAAACGCGGTTTTAAGCAGATTGGAATGGGCCACGGTATCGGCAATCCGTCGGGCATCTTTATCCGATACTGCGCCATTGACTTTTATCTCCACCAGCTTGGTAACACCCTCGCCATCTTTGACAAGGGCCCTGGCCAGATCAATCAGGACTTCGTCCAGCACCTGCTGAAATATTTCCATCCGGCCGTCATCATCGATTTTGACATTAGACATACCGCCGGCCATGAGTATCACCGTATCATTGGTGCTCGTGTCTCCGTCGATGGTAATCCGGTTCAACGAACGGTCTACCCCGGCAGCAAGAGCGCTTTGCAGCATATCAGCGGCAACATCCGCATCCGTGGCCACAAAACAGAGCATGGTGGCCATGTCCGGCCGGATCATCCCAGACCCCTTGGCCACTCCCGTGATCGAAAAAGATTTCCCGTCTACCCGCCCGCTGGCGGTAACCATTTTGGGCACCGTATCGGTGGTCATGATCGCCTCGGCCAGATCCGGTATCCCCCCGGGTGTCAGTTTTGCCACCAGCTCCGGAACCGCGGTCTGGATCTTTTCCATGGGCAGCGGCTCTCCAATCACACCGGTGGATGCCACCAGCACCAGATCTTCATCAATGCCGAGTTCCGCGGCCACATATCCTGCCATGGCCTTTGCATCCGTTAATCCCTGCTCACCCGTGCAACAGTTGGCACACCCGCTGTTGACGACCACTGCCCGGCAGCGTCCACTCTTTATTCTTTCCCGGTCAAGCAGAACCGGGGCTGCCTGGACCAGATTGCGGGTAAATACAGCTGCGGCCCTTGCCGGCACGCTGGAATATAAAATTCCCAAATCTTTTTTACCATTTTTTTTAATCCCGGCTGTAATCCCGGCCGCTTCAAATCCCGTACACACAGCATCGCTCATATTCATTTTCTCCTGCTTTTAATTTTCAAAATCTAACGGCGTCATAAAAAGCCCGACCTCCCGGATACATAATCAACACAGTGAAAACCATTGTTGATTTATCATGAGAGATACACCGAATCCTTCATATTTTTTAACATCAATGCAGTGCTGAGGCAAGAACGGAACCGTCCATCACCTGGACCCGATGATCGGGCAGGTCGATAATTTGATCCTGGATAAATTTGGTTTTTAAGCTATGAGCGACCTTTGAAGGCATGCTGGTCAAGGGTCCCATAGGGGGTAAAACTGCTTTTGATGGTCATCAGGATCGCCAGGATAACGGTGATGGAGGTGCCTGAAAAAATAGCGATCATAATGGCGATCTGGTACTTGATGGCGGTCATGGGGTCTGCTCCGCCCATGATTACACCGGTCATCATTCCCGGCAGGGCCACCAGACCGATGGTTCCCATGGTTGCCACGGTGGGCAGCAGCGCGGCCTGGCATGCGTCCCTCAAATACGGCCGAATGGCTTCGTGCAGACGAGCCCCCTGGGCAAGGGCGTGGAGAAATACCTTCTCACTTTTTTCAATGGCATTATAAAAATTTTTGATGCCGATAATATCGGCCCGGAGGCAGTTGCCCAGAATCATACCGCCGATGGGAATCACGTACTGAGCGTCCATGATGTTGGGCCGACGAAGAAGCGGTCCCACAAAGGCAAGCAAGGGGATGGCGGTTCCGGCGGCAAGCGCGGTAAAAAGCGGGAGCGCGAACTTCCCCGGTTTCAGATCACAGCCCCTGGCAATGGAAAAATCAGCCACGGTCACCATGACAACCAGCCACAGAATATTGAGCCACGGACTGTTCAGATCAAAAACCACCTGCAGATAAAAACCCACAAAGAGCAGTTGAAGGGTCATCCTGACCAGGGCAATGAGGGTTCTGCCGATGATGGGAACCTTAAACCACAGCATGATTGCCAGGGGAAATATGAGCAGGAGATAAAAGGCCGCCAGTGGTTTGATGCCGATGTTTACAATACCCATGTTATCACCTTTTCATGAAACGTTCACAACCCGGTCCGCCAGATCCAGGACGGCCGGGTCATGGGATACGGCAAGGATAGTTGTATCGGGAATGGACCGGAAAAAATCCAGCACCGCTTTTCCGGCAACTCGGTCCATGGCCGACGTGGGTTCATCCAGAAGAAAAATTTTTCGCTCCAGCAAGATGGCGGAAATGATCGCCATCCGTTGTTTTTCACCGCCTGAAAGCCGGCTTACATCACTGTCAAGAAGGTCTGTCGAAAGGAGAAAGCGGTCAAGCAGTTCCGGCAACCGATCCAGATTTTTTCGAATGCTGTAATTCACCTTGAAGGCAAAAGGCGCTTCAAACCACTGGTTGAGCTGTCCGGAGCCAAGGTCTGCCTCCTGCGGGACGTATGCCACCTGTGTACGCAGGGTCCAGATTGATTCGGGGGTCAGGGCCCGCCCGTTGATCAGGACGGCCCCTTTTTCAGGAGCCACAAAACCCATGAGGCACTGAAAAATAGTGGATTTTCCGATCCCGGATCTGCCGTCGAGCACTACTTTTTCCCCTGTACTGACCTGCATGGAGAAATTTTTCCAGATGGTTTTCCCCTTAAAACGAACCGTTATATTTTGTATCTCAATTGCCGGAGTCGACATTTTTTTCCTTTTTCGGGGATAGCCGGGCCGAACGTATGGGCTTGTAAAAAAATCTTTATATTCAAGGCATCAATTCCCGGTTTTCTCACCGATTTCATGCCACAGTTCCTCAACCCGTCCACGCAGAAGGGAGAGTACCTCCTCTCCCCTGTCTGTCAGATAATAGCTTTTTCGCGCACGGGCCCCGCCTTTTGGATCAACTTCGCACCGCAGCCATCCGTTTTTTTTATTTAAGAGAAAGGAGTCGTTTAAAAATGCACTTTGGGTCTTAAAAAAGATTCTGAAGGTCCGGTTGATTCGCAATGGACCGTAAAAACTGATCCGTACGATGATCCAGGCGTGTTTTCATCACGCGCAGAAGCCGCTGGGTGAATATATAGCCCAGGTCGTGATTTTTATCCATCAAGTCAAGGATTATTTTTCTTCTCAGGGAAAAGACTTCACAGCGTTCAGCACAAATTGCATGAGAAGTGTATGACCCGTCATTAAATATGGCCGACCATCCAAAGGAATATCCCTCCTTGATGGAACCTAAATAAAGTGTTATTTTCCCCGATAATTTTTTTTCCAGCAGGACTTTACCCCTTTTCAGAAAATACAACCGGTTTGCCCTATCACCTCCTTTGAATATCACCTCTTCCTGGGCAAAATGCAGGATATCGATATGTGGGCGCACATTTTCAAGCATGGCATCGGTCAGATGCTCCATGAGCACTATCTGTTTCAGTTCTTCCAAAGAAACCATGGGTTGCCTCGTTTATTGTTATTTTTTGAGCCGTCGTACAAGATTTTTTAATACAATAAAATCATGACCCCGGCCAGGAAAATGGCTGCCAGAGCCACGCTGACTCCAAGAGGTACGGTACCGCTTTCAAATATGGCTTCCAGATGCTTTCCCATAGGGCCTGGAGAAAATTTGTTTTCGCGGGTAAAAAATCTGACCGGAACCATAAAACCAAGTATCATCATTGTCGATGCCTTTCGGGCAAATCCGCCGATCAGATCGGGCAAGCCGCGGGCAAACAATTTATCACAAATTCTGTTGATACCGTTTAAGCCCCGATCCGCAAGAGCGTAGATAAGCCTGGACCCTTTGCGGTAAAACCAGTCGGTGTCCAGGTTGATAGCCCTGATTTCCGCTGGATAGTTGCCCGACAGGATGAGCAGACAAAATGCAAGGGCTCCGAACATCAGCAACTGCAGCTGCCCGACTACATGGGCCGCGGTATAGGGAACGTAATCCACCGGGAAGGGCAGAATGGCGTACAGGGGTTTAGGAAAAATCCCGATAAAAATACAAAAAAAGGCGGCGATTCCCATGGCAATGATCATGTTGAGAGGCGGCTCCCTGGTCCGGATGCCTGAATCGTGACCGAAAAACATAAAATAGGGAACTTTGATTCCGGCATGGTCCACTACTCCGGCGGAAGCGAACTGGAGGATGAGCCATATAAAGGTCAGTTTATTATGGGCCGCTGCACTCACGATCATTGATTTGCTGATAAAACCGCTGAAAAACGGGAAAGCCGATATGGATGCGGAACCGACCAGGCAGAAAAGGCAGGTCAAGGGCATGGTCTTGTACAACCCGCCTAAATCGGTGCATCTGATTTTACCGGTCATATGCAGTACCGATCCCGCAGCCATAAACAGCAGGGCCTTGTAAAGAATATGACAAAAAGCGTGAGAAACCGTACCGTTAATCGCAAGCTGCGTTCCGATTCCGATCCCGCACATCATAAATCCCACCTGATTCATCAGGCTGTATGACAGTACACGCCTGATATCGTTTTCCAGCACGGCATAAAATATCGGCAGGGCTGTCATCATGGCGCCAAGATAGATGAGCAGTTCCGTGCCTGGAAATGTTCTGGCCATAACATAGACGGCGCTTTTTGTTGTAAATGCACTCAGGAATACGGCTCCTGTAACCGTTGCCTCCGGATACGCATCCTTCAGCCAGGGATGGAGAGGCGGGATGGCCGCATTCAGGGCGATTCCCGCAAAAATCAGGTAAGACGCGACGCCGTTCAGTCCAATATAGTCAAATTCGAGGGTGCCGCGCTGTTGATAATAAAGGATAATGCCGACTAAAAGCAAAAGGCCGCCAAAAAGATGTACCAGTATGTATCGAAAGGCCGCGGTCTGCGATTTTTCCGTTTTGCGGGCCAATATCAGGAAAGTTGAGGCCACCGCCATGATTTCCCAGAAGATGTACAGTGAAAAAAAATCTCCCGCAAAAGTTACTCCGAGCGTTGCACCTGCGTAAATCAGTCCGGAGACATGCTGAACGTCGTCATCGACCTTCAAGGCGAAAGTAATGGAGATAAAGGATATGATGGTAAAAATGTAGCCGAAGATACGGCTCAATCGATCCACTCTCCCCAGGATGAGATCGTAATCAAGAATTGAAAATACCCAGTGTTTTCCTTCAGGAATATTGACAAGAATGGTAAATGCCAGTACTGGAATTGACAGCATGAATGCCGATTTGAACCGGCCTTTTAAAAATGGAATTAAAAGCGCACCGACAATAAAAATCAATGAGGGAGCAATTCCTGTCGAGAGCATCGATTGAACCATATTTACCTCAAAATATAATAAAAAAGCACTTTCCCTGCCCAATGGTTACTGTTTGTTTTTGTAATAATCTTCTTTTCTTTTCAAGAAAAGCCTCAAGAATTTTGAAATATAAATCAGGCCTACATATGAAACAAAGCCGTAAACAGCAAAAAAATTGGTTCGCGCTTCCCATGGAAAATCAGCATGTTTGTGAACGAAAAAATCTGCAATCAGCAAAGCAGCCAGGACGATAAAAAAAATTAAAAGAAGTTTTTTGATATTTTCAGGTTTATCGAAAATTGTTAATTCTTTTTTCATTTTGGCTTTAATCTCACTTACTTTAATAACGAGGTGATAAAAATATACCCCAGGTAGGCGACCGCCACGGTTAAGGTAATTACGAATGCAAGAGGGTATCCCGGTTTCGCTTTATGGCTGAGTACCATCTTTTCGGATTTTTTCGGATTTTTATTATCCATTTCAGGGTCCCCCGATAATACTTTTAACCGCTATCCGGGCTAAAGAAAGAAAGGGCTGCGGAAAGAAAAACAGCACAATGGATGCAATCGCCGTAAAGGATAAGGGTACCAGGCACCATAATGGCGCTTCTTCAACTTTGTTTTCGAACAAAGATTGCTCCGGGCTGCAAAAAAAAGCCTTGTAAACGATTGGGAAAAAATAAGCGGCGTTTAACAGCGAACTGGTCAAAAGGACAATCAGCATTGGAATTTGATCCGCCTCAAGGGTTCCTAAAACAAGATACCATTTGCTGATAAATCCGCCGCAGGGCGGCAGGCCGATAACACTGAGGCTGCCGATGAAAAAAGCACCCATGGTAATCGGCATCCTTTTTCCGATGCCCGCCATTTCACTGATGTTTTTCCGGCCGGTGGCAACGAAAATGGCCCCGGCACAAAAAAACAGGGTGATCTTGCCGAATGCATGCATGGCAATATGCAGCATCCCTCCGGTCATCCCCAGCGGCGAAAGCAGGGCCACGCCCAGTATGATGTAGGAAAGCTGACCGATGGTGGAAAAGGCCAGACGACGCTTGAGGCCATCCTGGGAAAGAGCGATAAATGATGCGACAATAATGGTAAAAGAGGCGATAAAACAGATTACCGGACTCAGGTGCAACCCCGCAAGGCAATCGTTTCCGAACACCTTGGTCATGACCCGGACAACACAGAAAACCCCAACCTTGACCACCGCCACCGCATGGAGCAGGGCACTGACCGGAGTCGGCGCAACCATGGCTGCCGGCAGCCATGAATGCATCGGCATCACGGCGGCCTTGGCAAAACCGAACATAAACATAAAAAAGATAATTGTCAGCAGCGTCGGTGACGCTGTCCGGGCCATTATGCCGATGCTGCTGAACTCAAGTGTACCGGTCAAATGCCAGGTAAGCACCATGGCCGGCAAAACCAGGCCGATGGAAGATCCCACGATATACAGCATATACTTGCGCCCGGAACTTCTGGCCTGAGTATCCTGATGATGAGTGACCAGAGGATAGGTAGCCAACGACAGCATCTCGTAGAACAGGTAAAGGGTCAGAAGATTGGCTGAAAAGGCCACCCCGATGGTCGCTGAAAGAGACAGGGCGAAAAAACAGAAATACCGGGTCTGACTGTGCTCTTTCAGGCTGCGCATGTATCCGATGGAGTAGATTGATGTGATGATCCAGAGCGAAGATGCCACCAGGGCAAACAGCATGCCGAAAGCATCCACCCTGAAACGAATGGCAATTCCGGGCAGAATCCGCACCAGGGTATATTCAATCTGCCCCCCCTTTAAAATGACCGGCAGCATGGAGGCCACTATAAAAAGCTTTAAAGCACCCGCGCCAAAGGTCCAGGTTTCCCTGATATTAGGCCGTTTGCAGGCAATAATACCAAAAACCGCAAGACTGGATACCAGAACCGCCAGAAACGGTTTTATGGAGGTAATTATTTCCATATCATACAACTCCCGCCGGTATGGCAAATCGGATTACATGTGTGACAATATCATTGGTATAGATACCCATGACAAGCAATCCTGCGGCAACAAGTAAAAGCGGAATCAGCATTTCCAGCGGTGCTTCATCCATGCGTGCAGGTAAATACCCGGATTCCGTCCGGTGGTTTGGTTTATTATAATAACCAATTTCAATGATTCTGAAAAAAAGAACCACATTCACAAGGCTGCTGAACAGGAGTGCCGCCAGAAATTCATAATGACCGGCCGTGACGGCGCCGGAAAGAAGATACCATTTGCTGAAAAAACCGCAAAAGGGCGGAACACCGATAATGGAAAGTGCTCCGGCGACAAAAGCGGCCATGGTATACGGCATTTTTTTAAAGCTTCCGGCCAGGTCATCCAGCAGCAGTTCACCTCCGGCAAATGGTTTTATTTTGAACCTCAGTGTGCCTGCGCCTAAAAATACGCACAGGGTCATGGCAGCATCGTTGACCAGATGAAGGATTGCGCCGGTTATGCTTTCCGTGTTGCCCAGCCAGAGCCCGCCCGCCATATAACCGACTTCGGCGACGATGATGTACGCCAGCATTCTTTTTAAACTTTTCTGGCCCAGGGCAAGCAAAGATCCCATGATAATTGCAACAGCGGCCAGCCATACAAAGACACTGCTTACATGCAGGGCCTCAAAGGTAAAAGATGGTGTAAAAAGATACAAAACGACACGGATCATGACATAAATCATCACCTTGGTCGTCAGGGGTGCAATCAGGCTGATGGCCGCCGAAGGTGCATTTGCATAGGCATTGGGCAGCCATCCGTGCAAGGGGAAAAAACCCATTTTAAGGAAAAGACCGGTCATGCAGAAGATAAACGCCACCAGTACAGCCTTTGAACCATAGGCTTCCGGGAGGATGGAGGCGATATCGGCTATATTCAGTGACCCGGTAACCATATACAGATAACCGATGCCGAGCAGGTAAAAACTGGCACCGACCGTGCCCATGAAAATATAATTCAAACCGGACAGGGCCGCATCTCCCTTTCCCATGCCGATCAGGGCATAGCCGGTCAGAGAAGCAATCTCAAGCAGGACATACAGGTTAAATGCATCACCCGTCACAACCATTCCGGCCAGGCCGGTTACAAACAGCACATAAAGGGTGAAAAAAGGGCCGATTCTGTCGGAAAATTCCCGCAAAACGCTTTGGCGGCATGCAATCAGGTTAATCAAGGCAACAGTGTAAACAACAACCAGCACCAGGGAGTTCAGGTAATCCACATAATAGGGAATTCCCCAGGGTGGAGGCCATCCGCCCATTCGATATTCAACAGGGCCGTTTGTCAGCACCATGCAAAGGAGTCCGATGGCCGCCCCAAGAGATACGGCCAGGGCGAAAACGGCCAGTGGAAAACACAGGTTGCGGTTTACCCAGCTCACGGCGAAAATAATAAAAGCCGCAAGCAGCGGTGCAACAATGATCAGTGCAGGAAAATGTTGGCTCATTTTCTTATCCCGGCATGAATTTCATCTTCATCCAGTGTTCCGTACTGGTGATAAACCTTTATGGCCAGGGCCAGGGCCACGCCCAGGGTGGCTACGGCAACCACGATGGCGGTGAGCATAAGCACATGGGGCAGCGGGTTGATATAATCGGCCGCCCTTACCGGGTGGTGCCCGGAATGGGGCCCGTGTATAATAATCGGAAGCATACCGTCTATTTTGGCACCGACGGAAATATAAAACAGAATAATGGCGGTCTGGAGGATATTCATGCCGATAATTTTTTTTACCAGATTTTTTTTAACCATCATGGCATAGAGGCCGATCATCAGCAGCACGATATAGATCCAGTAATTATATTTTGACATAATGGTTAAAAGCAGATCGTGCACGATTAAAGCCCCTCGTCGAGTTTGCCGTCGGAAGAAAGGATATAATAAAGAGATACCATCACAGCCATCACCGTTATTCCCACACCGATTTCAACAATAAGGATACCGTGAGAATGAGCGAGAACCGGATCGACACCCATCAGAGATGCAAGGGCACCATAGTCCAGAAAATTGGCACCCAGTAAAATACAGAGTGCCCCGGTACCGGCATATATAAATACACCGGCCGAACATAAAAATGCGGTCATTTTTTCGCTTATGCGCGAAATGGTCGACCGCAGGTCAGTGGAAACGGCAAAAAGAATAATCGAAGCGCCCAGGATCACCCCTCCCTGAAACCCTCCGCCGGGACTATGGTGGCCATGGGCAATGACATACAGCCCGAAAAGCTGAATAAAAGGAATAAACAGGCGACAGGCCGTCTTGACAATCAAATCGTGGGGAACCCAGGAAGAATCTATTCTTTCAAATGTGTCCGATTTTTCCGGCAGCTTTCCGCCCGGTGCGATTTTAAGCGTAATGTCGGTGGGAATATGGCGGTACAGTCTCGATTTAGAGGGTTTGGGGATAAAAACCCGCAGCAGAAAAAAACAGGCTATTGCGGCCGAAAAAATAACCGCCGTTTCAAACATGGTATCATACCCGCGATAATCGGCCAGCACGGCCGTAACGATATTGGGAACGGATGTATCTGTTATCGCGTTTTCAATGTAATAGGCAGATACGTGCATGGCGGCCGGGGATGCCGGATCACCCCAGTCGGGGAAATCGGTCGTACCGTATACCAGCAGGCCGCCGCACATTAAAACAATGATAAATCCGACAACTTTCAATCCTTTGTCCTCCTGGATGTTCGAAAAACCGCTGCTACGAATAAAACCGTACTGACCCCGGCGCCCACGGAAGCTTCGGTAAAGGCCACGTCCACCGCCCCCATAATGGTCCACAGCAGGCACATCATGAAGCTGTAGGCTCCAAATAAAATGGCTGCTCCCAGAAGATCCTTGACGGTTATAGCTGCAATACCGCAGATGACCACCATTATCGTTATCACCACTTCAATGTACCAGATCATGATCAGTCCTTATTTTTTTTTTGTTTTGTCCAGGGCGCCAGGCCGGCACGGAATCCGGCATCCACAATCGCATGAGTAGCCGTAGGACTGGTGATAAAGACAAACACAACGATCAGCATGATTTTCAGGCTGGTGAGCAGTGCCGTCATGGAAAATTCATGCAGATTATACAGGGCCATGGCACCCATTGTCATCAAAAGGCCCATGGTATCAAGCTTGCCGGCCGGGTGCAGGCGTGAATAAAAATCCGGGAAACGGATGATGCCCACCGCGCCGCCGGTGAAAAACAGAAGCCCGAACAATAAAATGATAACAACCGCAATATTCATGACAGCCTCTTAAGATTTTTTTGTTATCCGTTGAGTACCTCTTCTCAACAGCGTCGGTTTGTCCGGTTCAGGGCAAACACTTATCATCTCTCATCATGCAGGCCTTTTCTTTTCTGAAAATAGCGGGAAGCCCCCAGAACGGCAATAAAGTTCAACGCGGCATAGGCCAGGGCAATATCGATGAACATGTCCACCCTCTGGTACAAAAGTCCCAGCAGAATCAGCAGGGCAGTGGTTTTGCTGCCGATGGCATTCACCCCTAAAAGTCTGTCCAGTACCGTGGGCCCGACCACGGCCCGGTAAAGGGAGAGTGCCATTAAAAGCGCCAGATACAGGCCGGCATAAAAAAAAATTTGTTCCATTATTCACCAAAAATACGGGCAACTTTGTTTTCCATTGCCCCCGGCAGCGAATCCGCCGATTTTTTATCAATGGCATGAACGGTGTATTCGCCATAGATGGATGTATATACTGTAATGGTGCCGGGTGTCAGGGTGATGGAATTTGCAAAAATTAAAAATGCCATATCACCTTTGAGCCGGCTGTCAAATTTGATGATCAGCGGGTCAATATGTTCCCCCATACGGGGATGAAACACCAGGTACAGCATGTGAAGGTTGGCTCTGAAAATTTGATAAATCAGCCAGGGGAGATAGCCCAGAAAAGCGAGCCATTGTTTTGGCAGGCTGCGGGTAAACGTACCTGGAAACAGGAGGTCGCCTGAGAAAAATGCAACAAGTCCGCAGGATATGACACCCATCGAAATATGAAATATGTCAAATCGTCCGGAAAGAATCAGCCAGGTGGTAAAACATATGAAAAAAGTCAGACAGAAAGAGACAATTTTTTTACCAGGACCATTGGTTTGCTTTCGACGGTTTATTTTTTCCCCCGGTCCACTCATTAATTATAACAGCCTCAGGTCAGAATGGTTGATGATATTTTCGATTCATCGGTAAGTATCGATAAAAAAAGGATGTCGTACAGCGTATAAAAGTTATGACTCGGGTTTGACCAGGCCGCAGATAATCCGGGCAGCGTCATCAAGCTTCAGCCGGCTCGTATTAAGGACAATATGATAGTGATCCGACTGATCATAAGATTGCTTTCCGAATTTACGATAAAGGTTGATCCTTCTTTTGTCTTCCCTGGTCACGGCTTGAAGCGCCTGGGCCGGTGAAAGTTCATAGTGCTCTTCCATGAATTTAATGCGATCGGCCTTGTCCGCAATCAGCAGAACGTGAAATACATCTTCACGATCTTTCAGGATATACTGCCCCCCGCGGCCAAGGATAACCGCATCACCTTCATCTGCAATCTGCGCGATAATTTTATAAAGAAGATCAACATAGATCTCTTCATCAATATACCCCCGCTGATCATTGAGGACCTGGTCGATTAATTTTTTAGAAACAATACTGCTGATAAATTTCAGCAATTTACCGCCGGCTTCTTTTTCGATGGATTCGACCCAGTTGGTTGATACCTTGGCTTTTTTAGCCACCATCTGGATGATCTCATTGTCGATAAATGTATAGCCAAGTTTTTTTGCCAGCATGCTTCCCAAGGTTATCCCACCGGCTCCGAATTGACGTGAAATCGTAATGATTGACATGCGCTTTCTCCTTTCATGTTCGGCAAAGTTTATTGATGTCCTGTATATGGGATCGCCGGCAGATATTGTTTTACCGGTATGCAGGTCTGTTTATTTGCAAACTCCGGTGTTATCTCCATCATTAATGCCGGTAGTTCAGACGTCCTTGTCTGAAGATAAGGGCAGGGGGAGCTTGAAAAATTTTATTCCCTCCTCCTGCATTGTTTTTTCTTCCTGCCTGGTACTGACACCGCGTATGTTTTTGGGTTCGGAAACACCATAATGCATCTTCAGTGCCTCTTTTGCAAAATCAGGCCCCACGTTGTCGAAATTTTTTTCAACATAAGCGGTAATTTTCTTACTGATTTTTTCGAGATCAGCTTTGCCGGCCAGCTCTCCCGGTGCACTAGTTCCTTTTATCGCAAAAGTCGAAAGCAGTTTCGAGATGGAAGTATCGTTGCAAACCGGGCATGAGATCATTCCTTCCCGGTTCTGCCGGTCAAAGGCTTTGCTGTCTTCAAACCACCCCTCGAACTTATGTCCGTTGGCACATTTCAGGTCAAAAGCTATCATAATAAAATTATACCATAAATAATCGGTTGTTAAGTAAAATGAATTTTCCACCGAAGATTAGTACTAAATTTTAAATTAACATAATCACTATTGTTTTAAAAGAATATTATTGACAGAATTTATTTTTTCAACACAATATACACCATATTGGTTTCGAGTGAGTTGTTGCTTTTGGGAGATTTCTTTTTTCCGAAACCAAAAATTAAACATGGAGCGCTTCAATATGAGACAGATTGTTTTTATATTATCGTTACTGATTTTAATATCGGGTGCGGCATTCGCCGAAACCATGTTTGTTTCAGATCAAATGGAAATAACGCTCAGGACCGGCCCTGGAAGTGATCGCAAGATTATTGCCATGCTGAAATCGGATGAGGCGGTTGAAGTGCTGGAAACTGAAAACAACTGGTCTCGTGTCAAGCTTGCAAACGGTAAGGAAGGCTGGGCTATAACCCGGTTTTTGACATCCAGTCGACCCAGCCGCATAGTCCTTGAAGAACTGAAAAAGGCCCATGACGAACTTTTAACGGAAGTTGCCGGCCTTCGGCAGAAAGAGATATTACTCTCGACCGAGAAACAACAGATCAGCAAGGAGCTCAAACGGAATAAAAACCGTATTGCCGAGCTGAACCGGTCTTTTGAAAAGCTCAAAACCGAATCCGCCGGTTTTATCCAACTCCAGGCGGATTATAAAAATTCCATGACAGCACTCAAGAAGCAGACCCAGAGAGCCTTGGAACTGGATGCCGAGGTTGAAAAACTGCGCTGGAATCAGAACATTCGCTGGTTTCTAAGTGGTGCCGGCATCCTGCTGCTGGGATTTATTATCGGATTCAGCACAAAACGTCAACGACGACGCCCCTCTTTGCTTTGAGGCGTAAAAAAATGGCTTCTCATGGAAATTAAAACAGATTTTCTTGTCATCGGCAGCGGTATCGCGGGGTTGACCTTTGCGCTGAAGGTGGCCGAATTCGGCAGCGTTGCCATTGTAACCAAAAAAGGGGCGCAAGACAGTAATACCACGTACGCTCAGGGGGGCATCGCCTCGGTATTCGGCACCCGGGATTCATTTGATCTTCATATTCAGGACACTCTTGCCTCCGGGGACGGGTTGTGCGATCAGGACGTCGTGGAAATGGTGGTGAAAAACGGGCCCGACAGAATCCGCGAACTTATCGACCTTGGTGTAAAGTTCAATATTAAAGACTCGCCGGATGCCGGGCAACCATCGCCTGGCGATGTACCGGAGCTGGATCTCGGCCGTGAAGGAGGGCACTCCCGGAAACGGATCGTCCATGCCCAGGACATGACCGGCCGTGAGGTCGCTACTGCCCTTGTGGCGCATGTAAAAAATCATGACCGAATCAATCTGTTTGAAAACCATATTGCCATCGATCTGATTACCATGTCCACCCGTATGCAAAGGGGGTTGGTCACAACCATTCATGAGGACCGGTGCTGCGGTGCCTATGTGCTGGATCAGGATACCCGACAGATCAAAACCTTTAACGCACAAACCACACTACTGGCAACCGGGGGTACCGGCAAGGTATATCTCTACACCAGTAATCCCGATGTTGCCACGGGTGACGGAATTGCAATGGCTTACCGGGCGGGCGCCACCGTGGCAAATATGGAATTTGTTCAGTTTCACCCCACCTGCCTGTATCATCCGGAGGCAAAAAATTTTCTAATTTCAGAGGCTGTCAGAGGCGAAGGGGGAATACTCAAGGATTCAGCAGGCAAGCCGTTCATGCACAAATATGACCCCCAAAAAGACCTGGCCTGCCGGGACGTGGTGGCCCGGGCCATTGATACGGAACTTAAGCAGAGCGGAGATGATTCGGTTTTTCTCGACATATCGCACAAAGATGCCGGTTTTATTAAAAAACGATTCCCCAATCTCTACGGCAAATGTCTGAGCTTTGGCATCGACATGACCCGGGAACCGGTTCCGGTTGTTCCTGCTGCCCACTATATGTGCGGCGGCGTAGTCACCGACATGCTTGGCCGCACCGATATTAACAGGCTGTATGCAATCGGGGAAACCGCATGTACCGGACTCCACGGTGCCAATCGTCTGGCCAGCAATTCACTGTGTGAAGCCTTGGTATATGCGGACATGGCAGCTACGCGGGCTATCAACGATATGCAGAATCAACCTCTTGAATTCACACCGGATCTGCCCCTTTGGGATGAAGTAGGGACAACCGATAGCGACGAGGGGATCATGGTGTCCCATAACTGGGACGAAATCCGGCGGTTTATGTGGAATTATGTGGGCATTGTCAGGTCGGACAAGCGTCTTGCCAGGGCCCGCCACCGGATTGAAAATATCCTGAAGGAAATTCAGGACTATTACTGGAATTTCAAGGTAGCGGCAGATCTTATCGAACTGCGAAATATTGCAGTAGTGGCCGAGCTGATCATCCGCTGTGCCATCCACAGAAAAGAGAGCCGGGGCCTTCACTACAACATCAAATATCCCGTTCGCAACGATAAACTATGGCAAAAAGACACAATTCTTCGAAGGCCGTTTTTAGGATAGGCATCCGCCACATACACATTTTTTATTTATATTGGACGATCAGATAGACAGTGCGGAATTTCTTGCCCTCACAAGGGCATCAAGATCTTCCATTTTTTTCAGCATGGGCTCTAATTTTTGCGCGCCCTGTTCCAGTTCACTGTTTTTAATATCATTTTCCGCTGCAATGGCCGCTTCATACAATTCCGTCAGCCCCATATTCCCGGAAGAACCTTTAAACGTATGAATGGCCCCGGCTGCCTGCGCTGCATCTCCTGCCGCAATGGCTGCCAGGCATTTTTTTAAATCCGCTGCCCCGGTTTCCAGAAAAAGTTCCAGTAACTCCAGGTATTCGTCTTCTTCCAGGTATAAATTTTCAGCCAGTTCCTTGAAATTCATAATTTCTCCATGCAATACATCTTTTTTAAACGCCGGAATCTTTCAGTTCAGGCGTTTATGTTTTTATTTTGCCCCCGTGATACCCGAATCAAAAAAGTATCTTGCAGGGTATTTGAAGCGGTCGATTGTACCCTGTCAGAATACTACAGTATGCAAAAACATCAAGTCCTTTGTTTTAACAATTGGTGATTAGTGCCGAAGGTTCTTGACTTGATCGCCAAAAGTTTCTATGAATTAAAACTTTTGGTAATGGTGCAACCGTTGACGGTTTCCGGTTATCGGTTTACGCTTGAAAGAAAAAAATTATAAACCGTGAACCGACAACCGCGAACATTTTTAAAATATGAAAGTCATATCAAGATGAAACAAAAAATTGCAAATTTGATCATGGATGCCGCAAGGCGAGACTTTTCAAGTAATCTGGCCATGATTATGGCCAGGGAACAGAAAATGGCACCACGCAGGATCGCCGAGACTGTTTTACATCACATAAATGATACCGAGGGAATTCTGGACAAAACCGAAATTGCCGGGCCCGGTTTTATTAATTTTTTTATCAGCGCATCCGCCTGGCTGCCGTTTTTGCGCAGGGTTCATGATGCAGGCCCCTCCTATGGTGCCTCAAAGATGGGGCGTGGCAGGAAGGTGCAGCTGGAGTTTGTCAGTGCCAATCCGACAGGGCCTCTGCATGTTGGACATGGACGGGGGGCCGCCGTGGGTGATGCGGTGGCATCTATTTTAACGTTTTCCGGATTTGATGTGCAAAGGGAATATTATATTAATGACTCGGGCCGCCAGATCCAGACCCTGGGACGATCCGTGTTCCTTCGCTACCGGGAGCTTTTTGGAGAAAAAATCACTTTCCCGGAAGACTGTTACCAGGGAGCCTATATCCGTGACCTGGCTGAAACGATTCGCAGCGACAGAGGCGATGATCTGCTGAGAAAAAAAGAGGATGAGGCAATCATGGTTTGTGCCAGATCGGCGGCCGATGCCATACTGACCGGTATCCGGGATGACCTTGAATCCTTCGGGGTAAAGTATGATAAATGGTTCAGCGAACAGAGCCTTTATGACAACGGCCTCGTGGAGAGGGTAATAAAAGATTTCCAGCAGCAGGGGATTATCTATAAAAAGGATGATGCTCTGTGGTTCAGAACCACTGATGACGGGGATGAAAAGGATCGGGTCGTGGTCCGATCCAATGGCCGGACCACCTATTTTGCTTCGGACATTGCCTATCATCAGGAAAAATACAGCCGGGGGTTTGATAAGGTTGTCGATGTCTGGGGAGCGGATCATCACGGCTATATTCCCCGAATGCGTGCTTCCATCGAGGCTTCGGGGAAAAAGCGCGATCAGTTTGACGTCATTCTCGTTCAACTGGTAAACCTGCTGCGGGCCGGGGAACCGGTGGCCATGTCCACCCGTGCCGGAGAGTTCGTCACCCTGAAGGATGTCATCGAGGAGGTGGGGAAAGATGCTTCCCGTTTTATTTTTCTGACCCGTCATTACGAAAGTCCTCTTGATTTTGATCTGGAACTGGCTAAAAAAAAGAGCAACGACAATCCGGTGTATTACGTTCAGTATGTCCATGCGCGAATATCCAGCATCATCCGCAAGGGGCGGGAGCGTGGAATTGAACAAACCAATGGTAACCCCGAAATCCTGGCTTTGATCAGGGCACCTGAAGAGATACGGCTCATCAAGGCGATGGCCCGGTATCCTGAAACCGTTGCCTTCAGTGCGAAACTGATGGAACCCCATCGGATTACCTATTACCTGATGAACCTGGCATCGGTTTTTCATGCCTATTACAACAAGCACCGGGTTCTGGCCGATGATCCCGATCTGGCCATGGGCCGGCTCTATCTGGTCGGCGCTGTTCAGAAGGTCATTCGAAACGGGCTTGGTTTGCTCGGGGTTTCGGCACCGGATAAAATGTGACGGCCCCCTGAAAAGTACGCCTTTAACTTTTTACGAAACCGTCGGATTCTTTCCGAATTCATTAAATGTGATTATGGTTAAAAAAAAACCTGTTAAACAAACCATCGCCTATTCTCTGACACGCAAAGGGGTAGTAACCTGGTTTTGCCTGATTTTTTTCATCAGTGCCTGGATGTTCGTGCTGGGCGTTCTTGTGGGGCGGGGTACGGCGCCTGTTCGTTTTGATATTTCCGGGCTGCAGGAAGAACTGGCTGATTTGCGGCGGGCGGTTATCAAAAAGGAAGAAAAACGCTACAGAATCAATCAGACATCTGATCCAGACAAATCGGATCTTGGTTTTTATGAAATTCTGAAAAAAAAGAAAGATGACAGTGAAAAATTTACAGGAGATTTTGTTGAATCAGGTAAATCTTCCAGGCCGGAAGAGTTGAAAACCGCGGGAGCGGCGGCTGCACCTGAAGCTGAACCAAAAAAAGCAAAGGTCTCTTTAAAGAGCCTGACATTCAAGAGCGAAACCGTAAAGAGCAAGGTCATAAAACCCGAAACACTTGCAAAGATAAAAAAAGAGCAACCTGTCGGCAAATTTATCGTTCAGGTGGCCTCGACAAAAGAATCGAAGGCGGCGGACCGGCTGGTCAGGATCTTGAAAACCAAAGGCTATGCAGCCTATCGTGTTTCAGCCAGTATCCTTGACAAAGGTACCTGGCACAGGGTGCGAGTGGGAGGTTTTCAAACAAAAGCTGCCGGAGAGGCCGTTAAAAAACGGTTGAAAAAGGACGGTTTTGACGGGCTGGTACTGAAAAGATAACAAATAGGGAGCAATGATGAAAATTACAAAAAAGGAGGTCCGGCATGTGGCTGATCTGGCCCGCCTGGATCTGGATGAAAAATCCATAGACACCTTTGCAGGGCAGTTGGGTACCATACTCGAATATGTGGACACCCTGAATCATGTTGATACAAAAGATGTGAAACCAACTTCGCATGCCATCTTTCTGACCAATGCTTTCCGGGAGGATCACCCGGCCGGGCACCTGGAAAGGGATGAGGCCCTGGCCAATTCGCCGGAACGGGAAGACGGCAGCTTTATTGTCCCCAAGGTTGTGGGATAGGGTGATATAAGTGAAAATGGACTACTGAAAATTGAATAATTAAGGCATTCTTTCGATTTTATTCAAAAAAAAGACAGAGCGGTTTATCGGGCGTAACCGCAGGTGAAGCCTGAAGCGATTCCACAACTTTTCACTTTTCACTGTTCTCTTCTCACTATTCAATTTATTCCCGGTTTATCCGGGTCGTGGAGTAATTATTTATGAAACTGTATGAATTGACGATACAAAAAGCCCATGAGCTTTTAAAAAGCGGGGAGATATCTTCCCGGGAACTGACCCGGGCTGTACTCGACCGGATCGATTCAGTGGAAGATAAGGTGGGCGCTTATATTACTGTTGCCGCGGAAACAGCCCTTGAACAGGCTGATGAGGCCGACAGGGTCATTGCGCGGGGCGAAATGACGGCACTGACAGGTATTCCCATTGGTGTAAAGGACCTGATCTGCACCCGGAACCTGCGTACTACATGTGCGTCAAAAATACTTGAAAATTTCATCCCGCCCTATGATGCCACGGTAATTCAAAAACTAAAAAAGGCAAATGCCGTTATCGTGGGCAAGCTGAACATGGATGAATTCGCCATGGGTTCCTCCACGGAGAATTCGGGATTCAAGACAACATGTAACCCCTGGGATCTTGCGCGTATCCCCGGCGGCTCCAGTGGAGGTTCCGCAGCTGCAACGGCTGCGGACATGTGTCTCGGGGCCCTCGGGTCGGATACCGGCGGCTCCATCCGCCAGCCGGCCTCTCACTGTGGTGTTGTGGGGATCAAACCAACCTACGGCAGGGTGTCCCGTTTTGGACTGGTGGCCTTTGCATCATCATTGGATCAGATCGGCCCGCTCGCCGGGAATGTCACGGACTGTGCTCTTTTGATGAATGTTCTGGCCGGATATGATGCGGCCGACTCAACCTCGGTCCCCGAGGATGTTCCTGATTATACGGCCAGGTTAAAAGAGGACCTTAAAGGGGTCAGGGTGGGTATTCCGAAAGAGTATCGGTCTGCAGACGGACTTGATTCCGAAGTTGCCGCTGCCGTGGAAAATGCGGTCCGGACCGTCAGGGACCTGGGCGCTGAATGTATGGATATATCCCTGCCTCACACAGAGTATTGCGTGGCCGCCTACTATGTGATAGCCACTTCGGAAGCCAGTTCCAACCTGGCCCGCTATGACGGGGTAAAGTATGGATACCGGGACAAAGAACAAAATGCCCTGATAGACATGTATCGCAGCACGCGGTCGAAAGGATTTGGCGCCGAAGTCAAGCGGCGGATTCTTTTAGGTACCTATTCGCTCTCGGCGGGATATTATGACGCGTATTACGGCAAGGCGTCCCAGGTACGCACCCTTATCATGGATGATTTTAAAAAGGCGTTTGAAAGCTGTGATGTTATTTTTTCTCCGGTGGCCCCCACTCCGGCTTTTAGAATCGGAGAAAATATTGATGACCCGCTGACAATGTACCTGTCGGACATATTTACACTTTCGCCCAACCTGGCAGGCATACCGGCCATGTCGGTTCCATGCGGATTTTCAAAAGCAGGCATGCCCATCGGCCTCCAGGTTCTGGCAAAACACATGAATGAAGAGATGCTTTTCAAGGTGGCCCATAATTTTGAAACAGCCACCGATTTTCATCGTCAAAAGCCGATGCTGTAATTTTAATCCACAGATTGCAATGTTCATCGTAGGGTGGGCTCTGCCCACCGAATAGACAGAATTCCTTTAAACGCCGAGGGAATGGGTTTTAAATGGCAGATAGCCATGAGACCCGGCCTTACGGAATTTTAATTGAAAGCGTGTAGAACTCACGCATAAGTACCCGTAAAATCGGAAACAGATTTTCGGTGCTTAAATAAATGGGTCAAAAATTGACAGCTCAGGCGGCATTTATGGATTTAATTGCTGGATCGCTGTTTCCGCTTAACGCGTACTCTGTGTTGATTGTCTATCGTAGGGTGGGCTGTGCCCACCAAATAGATAGAATACCTCTAAAAACTAAAAATATGATTTCTATGTTATGCCGAACTACCGTAGGGTAAAATATGGCCGAACCTATTTTTTTACCGTAGTAACCTATCAACGGAGGCCGATTTTATGTCTTGATGAATCAAGGGTCATTCTGAGAAAAACGCTGGTGGAATTGCAAAACCGTCATCCTTTTAAAATAAAAGCCTGGGTACTTTTGCCGGATCATATTCACTGCATCTGGGAACTGCCCGAAAATGATCATAATTATTCCATGCGTTGGGGTTGGCTTAAAAAAACGTTTACACAACAAATCAGAAAAGCGGGAAATAAGGATTTCAGCCGGTTGGTGGGCACAGCCCACCCTACGATGTCCCGCGCGCGACACAGGGAAGGGGTTATCTGGCAGCGGCGGTTCTGGGAACATATGATAAGAGATGACGATGATTATCGCAATCATTGTGATTATATTCATTTCAACCCGGTTAAACACGGGCTGGTCAATTTTCCAATTGACTGGCCCTATTCCACGTTGCATGGTTTTATAAAGGAAGATATTTACAGCAAATCATGGGGCAACGGTAGGTTTGACTTTATGGAAAATATTGGCGGAGAATAATAATCGTCTTGTGTGCAATGCCCACTTGTTGCCTACAAC